>DAOWHD010000005.1 GCA_030641605.1 Thermoplasmata archaeon | reverse complement strand
AGTTGTAATAAAGGCTAGAGGCAGAGCTATAAGCAGGGCAGTTGATACCGCGGAAATTGTGAGAAACAGATTTGTCACAGATGCAAAAATAAAAGACATAAAAATCAGTACCGAAAGCCTCACCAACGAGGAGGGCAGAACCTCCAACGTATCATCAATAGAGATAATCTTGGCAACAAAGTAAAAGAGATAGTGCCACTACAACAATAACATAGACCTAAAAACACTTATTTAGTGCTAGGATTGATTACCAATCCTTATTTTTATTTTGAATACTTCTTGGATATTTCGTGACGTAAAACATATACAAAAATATTTTAAACAAGTAATCACATGTACTTGCCCCATTGGTACATATGGTTAATTATATTATTGTCACAGGGGGCGTTATTTCTGGTTTAGGGAAGGGCATAACGGCAGCCTCTATTGGAAAGATATTGAAATTGCACGGCTACAAGGTTACTGCTATAAAGATTGACCCGTATATGAATTGTGATGCTGGAACTTTGCGCCCTACAGAACACGGGGAAGTCTGGGTCACAGAAGATGGAGGGGAAATAGATCAAGATCTTGGCCATTATGAAAGATTTCTAGACATTAACATTCCTAAATGTCAAAATATTACAACCGGGCAAGTTTATGGTGCAGTGATCGAAAAGGAAAGGAAAGGGGAATATCTTGGAAAGACCGTTCAGCCAATTCCACATGTAACAGATGAAATCAAAAGGCGCGTAAGAAAGCCTGCACAGGATTCGAGTTATGATTTTGTAATTGTTGAGATAGGAGGCACTGTCGGTGACTACGAAAACGTGCTATTCCTAGAAGCAGTGCGTCAGATGAAACATGAGGGAGACAAGGTTTTATATGTTCATGTAACTTATGTACCAGTTCTTGAGGCTCTAGGAGAGGCAAAGACCAAGCCGACCCAACATTCCGTCAAGCTTCTTAGAGGAATTGGCATACAACCCGATTTTATTGTCACTCGTTCGGAGAAAGCTCTTGATGACGTGAGAAAGGAAAAAATAGCCTTGTTTTGTAACGTACATGAAGACGATGTTATCTCTGATTCTGACGTTGATAATGTATATGCAGTGCCCTTGCTTTTTGAAGAGCAGTTTTTATGCAGGAAAATACTGCGTAAATTACGCCTTAGAAGGGACCATAACGAATTGAAAATATGGAAGGACTTTATCTCAAATATCAGAAACTTTGAGGAAGTGGTTACAATTGGCATAGTCGGCAAATATTTTGACATAGGTTCGTCTAAGTTATCCGACTCATATATTTCTGTAATAGAATCTATTAAACATGCAGCGTGGAACAATGGTCTCAACCCCAAAATTAAATGGATCGATTCAAAAATCTTTGAGAAGAAACCTGATGAGATTACCTGTCTTAACTCCGTAGATGGCGTTGTTGTTCCAGGTGGTTTTGGCTTATCAGGAATAGATGGAAAAATTAGGACTATTCAATATGTAAGGGAACACACCATACCCTATCTCGGCCTGTGCCTCGGCATGCAACTTGCAGTTGTTGAATATGCACGAAATGTATGCAACCTTGAGGATGCTAATTCGTCGGAAATAGATAAAAAAACTACACACCCTGTAATAGATTTCATCCCAGAACAGGTAAACATCTTACAAGAATCTCGATATGGAGCAACAATGAGACTTGGTGCATATCCTGCAATTCTCAAAAAGGGAACAATCGTACAAAAACTATACGGCAAAAATAAGATATACGAAAGACATAGACATCGGTACGAGGTTAACCCAGAGTATGTCGATATACTAGAAAAAGAAGGCTTGGTTTTTTCAGGACGCTCCCCTGATAGAATACTGATGGAGTTTATGGAATTGCCAGATCACCCTTATTTTGTTGCAACACAAGCACATCCTGAGTTTAAATCAAGACCCATGAAACCTGCACCACTATTTGAGGGTCTTATCAATGCAGCAAAGAAGAAAAACCTACCTTTAAAACTTGAAACATCGGTTTAGCTGGCCAAAATTCTTGGCTTTTTTATGTGTTGCGATTTTCAATTTTTTTTAGATGCCATGTATTTATATATTATTCTTGCAGTTTCTGTGATTTCAAGGCATCTTCAGGACCATATCACCATCTCCCATTTTCATAGTTAAGCAAATCTTATAACGCAGATATCATATTACGTCCTGAGGTATTTGTTTGGGGTTTGAAATGCAGATTGTAAGCAACACACCATTAACTGGTGAGGAAGATCCTGAAATTGTTGCAAAAAAATTTTTTGAGCAAATAGGCTATCTGTCAAAAGGAGCAGACCCGACCATCCCTTACAAAATGTTTGCAGATTTCTTTATAAAACATCCTGCCAAAGCATGGTTTGTGGAAGAGCTTTCTAATGAGTTAAAAACATCAAAGCCCACTATATATAGACATCTTAACAAGCTGAAAGGATTTGACATTCTCGAGGAAATACGAATTTTTGATGATGCTACCAAACAAAACAAGAAGGCATATCGTTTGCGATATGGAAACCTTCAAAAGGCTTGGAACTTTGTCGAGGCGCATATTAAAGTAGCAGTAGAGAATTACGGTAAAACCGTAGAGCATCTACAAAATCTCATGGATAAACAAAGGAAGGGCATCGAATGAGCAAAAAGGCAGATATGGAATTAACACGAGGATCAGAATATAAAATAATCTCAATAGGCGGGAGGGACCACATGCTTGAAAGCAAAGGAATATTTGAAGGCTATGCCTCAGTTGGTATGGATGAGATTGGGTTACTAATGAAGCTTAAGGAAACACATGGCAACATGAACGGTAAGATTAGAATCGTTCCCTTACATGCAATACTTGCAATTGATGTACTAGATGCTAAACCAGATGATAACCAGGATGACGATCAAGAGATGCCGCGTTATGTAGGATAAAAAGACCTAACCAATATTTATACCTTCATCATGGCATCTAGTGTTTTGTTTCTCAATTTATTTCTATTGCTTGTTTTTGCTGTTGTTTAGTCTCTTAATTTTGAAAAATAGTAAAAGTTTGTTTCTCATCCTTCAACGGGGGATGGAAAGAAAGTATGTGGGAGGTGTTTTAATAAGAAGAAATCTCAGACTACTCAGAGCCAGTCCTTTTTCGTTAATACATAATGAACCGGATCATAGACTGGAGGAGTTTCATGAAGGTTCCTAATAGCCTACCACTGCAAGTAATGCCTTAGAAAGTCCGGTTGGAAAACACATGGTTGATTGTGATGTATAACTAAATTCAAAAGAAAGAAGAGATAGACATATGTCTTTGGATATGCCACTGCAAATCTCTCAGTTTATCAAAATTGATGGATTAGCAGCGGTTCTATCAATGGAAAGCGATTTATTATTTTTTGTATTATAGCAGATATTGAAACCCCATCTAAACCTACCATCTTTCCTTTATCCTTTTTAACTTGGACCGGCTCTTTGTCTGAGCGGATGTAACCGTCTTTTTCTGCATAGATGCCATATGTTCCCTTATTGGCAATTTGAACAATTACGTTTCCGTTT
>DAOWHD010000068.1 GCA_030641605.1 Thermoplasmata archaeon | reverse complement strand
TCAAGCATCAGGTGAGGAAAACCCAACGGGGATGCTTTACCCTACGATTGGACCGCGAAGTAGTTAAAAAAGCAAAAAAATGCTGGTGTTAACTTGAGCTTATTTTCTTGAAGTAAAACTGGTTGAGTACCTTGCTTTTATGAATGATACGCCGAGGAGGAGATTCGAACTCCTGTGAGGACGAATCCTCACGAGATTTCCAGTCTCGCGCAGTTCCAGGCTGTGCCACCTCGGCAAAAAACAAATACAGGGAATAAACCTCTCCTTTAAGACTTTTTCCAGATAGAAGGATATGTTCCCTTGTTCATTAAGACTCTTTCGATATCTGCACACATTCCCGTATCTTTTTGAATCATCTCTTCTGTGCTCATAAGAGCATTTACCAATGCAACTCCTTCGCCCTTCAGTGTTAAAATGGCAACTACATCTCCTTTTTTGATGTCAGTGTCAATTTCTACGACTCCAGGTATTGCTAGATTTGCTCCATGACAAAGTGCATCTACAGCAGAGTCACGAATAACGATTTTTGGTAAATGATCAAGCAATCTTTCCATAGGAAGAATCTTTGAACGAAACTCTTCTTCATTTTTTTCTTCCTGCCAAAAAACATAGGCATCTTTCACGTCATGTAATATTACTGAATCCTCTTCTCTTAGATTTCCAACCCTTGTACGCTTGAGTTCTGAAAGATGGGCGCCACAACCAAGCTTTTTACCAATGTCGACACACAATGTTCTAACATACGTGCCTGCTTCACATCCAACACGAAACAACACTTCTCTATCTTTGATTTGAATGACCTCAAGATAATATATCTGTCTTTTCCTTCTAACTCTTTTAACCGCGGATCTGACAGGGGGGATCTGAAAAATATCTCCAACAAAACTATTGCAAGCATCTAAAATTTTGTTTTTATTAATGCTTTTATGAAGTTTCATGATGCCAACATATTCCTTACCTGCCAACAGAAGGACCTGTAGGGCTCGTGTGGCATTGCCTATGCCAATAGGCAAAACTCCTATTGCATTGGGATCCAGTGTACCGCCATGGCCCACCTTATCGACTCCCAGTATTCCTCTGATCCAAGCATCAATCTGATGTGACGTAGGGCCACGTGGTTTATCCAAGTTAATCATGCTATTATCGAGTAGCTCGTTAACACTACGTTCATCTGGAGATTTACCATAATTTGGGTTGGTTTTAGCTTGGACTTTGATAAGTCGCGTACGTTTTTTATCAGAAGGTAATATGTGTTTTTGGCTGCTCATTTCAATGCAACAGAATGATAACTACTATATAAAAAATGCTTACCTATTAATTTTTCCGAGTATTATCTCTACAATTTCCTCAGGTGTTTTATCTGTAGAATCAATAACCAGATCGTAGATGGAGGTGTCCTTAAGATCAATATTGTAATAATTTTTATATCGGTTCGCCTCGCTTTTCTCTCTATTAAGAATCTCTTTTTTTCTTTTTTTCGTATCTCCTTCTTCACGTTTTACAATGCGTTTGGCCCTTGCTTCTAAATCTGCATCCAGCATTATTTTTGTGGCAGATATTTTGTTACGATGCGCAATCCATCCGGCAAGCCTCCCCTCTAAAATTACATCACCTTCTTGCAATATTTCAAGTTGGCGTCTGTCTAATTCTTGGTCAATCTCTTTGTTATTCTCACAATATTTTCCAAATTCCTCTAGAGACATATCATACTTCCTTGCAGTTTCTCGAAAAATTTTGCCAGAATAAACATACCTTGTTCTAAGTTTTTTCTTTAGAAGTTTTCCAACGGTACTTTTTCCACTTCCTGGAGTGCCACTTATCGTGATTGTTACCATAAGTCAAATTACTTTGAAAAAGGCATTATTTTTACTTTTGTTTCTTTCCACCGGTCTGACCAGCTAATTACCTTAAGACCCTGCCGAATTAACTGTCCAAATACCATGGAGGATATCAGGTAAAGCCATAACCATGCTTGCATTAGAAAAGGTTTATAGTAAAGAGAAACGCCTCCTCCCCAAGGCACTGTAAAATAATGGTATGGCAAGTCTCCAAGAAAGGCTCTAAGCCACATGAAAATTGGCCAGATGAATATAATCAGAAACACCATCGGCTTCATCATTCCGCTAGATGCATCAGTTTGCTGTTTCATAATTTGCGGCTGCATCTTCATAAGCTTATTCACTCTGTTGGTGTTGCCTTCCTTACGTGCCTTTGTTAGCTCTTTTTGGAATGTCTTTGACATTTCTTGGGATTTGCCCATTTTTATCCAATCAGTGAAAAAATTTGTAAGTACTGAAGAAAGAGTCACTACTATCAAACCCGAAAAAAACAAAGTTAGCAAAGGATAATTTCCATTGAAACCTATTACTGGTTCTAAAATCGCTCCAAAATATACACCAAGTATCGGTCCAAAAGTGGGCATGAGGAACATTATAATCATCATAAAAACCATGAGCAGTAAAAGATTGCTTCCCTGTGCCTTGTTGTCCATTCTTTCCATAATCTCACTCTAATACTGGTGCCGCTTCCTTTACGGCAGCATCTATAGCACCATCATGATTAAAAACTATTTTGACCGTTGCGCCGGTAATTGCTGCGTATGCCATGGCAACAGCTCTGTTCATTTGTTGATGCTCTGCTATTTTCTCTTTTGAGTCAGGATCCCTGCTGCGGGTCGTGTCGCTTGCTCTTCGGTTATAGATTTCCTCAGGATCTGCCTCAACCAATACTATTGCAGTAGGTTTAAGTTTTTTTATGACCCATTCTGGCAGTCCAGGCATGTATCCTTTAGGAGTTTTTATCGTACAGTGGGTATCGACAATGGCATTTTCCATATCACCAACCTTTTCCGCCGTTCGTATCTGTAGATCTCTTTGTTGAGCTAGTGTTAGTTTTCTCATCTCGTCTCTGTCTTTTACAAGTCCCATTTCTTTTGCTATATCAATCATCACCGTTCCAAAAGTAACGAATTCGATGTCCATGCCTTCTGCAGCTTTTTTCATGACGGTTGTTTTTCCAACGCCCGGTATACCTGTCACTACAATAATTCCCATTTTGCCACCTATGTGCTGTTTCACTCGTTTCCAAAGAATCCTCTTAGTACAGGATGCATTTCCATTGCTTGCTCCTTGGCAATATCTTCATACAGACGGATAATAATACCAACAGTAAGCAGTACACCAGTACCGCTAGCTTTACCGACGGTTCCTATACAATCTGCAAATCCTGCTAATGCGCCAACAGTAGCACCACCTATGACTGTTACCATGGGGATGTATCTTTCCAACACTTTCTTCAATACACGTGGATCTTTTCTAAAGCCTGGTATTTGCATTCCAGAGCCTTGAATCTGCTTTGCTACATCTGCAGGCCCCATATTTGTGGTTTCTATCCAGAATTTCGCAAAAAGTATAGATCCAAAAATAAGTACAACTAGGTAAATAACAACCTTAAGAGCAAACTGCCAGGCATCATGCCCTCCGTATCCTCCTGCAAATATTGGCATGAGCCAACTATTAATTCCGCCAGGACTGGAAAGGTACCATGCTCCGCCAGCTATTGGTTGTGTACTGACTGCAAGATCATATTTTCCCATCCACCATTGATGACCCAACAGCGGCAAATCAGATCTATACAAAAGCATTGCAAACATGTTTATGTTTGCTAGAAGAGCAGACATAAGAATAACAGGAATGTTCGATGCATAGATTAATCTGATAGGATATCTTCCACGAGCACCTCTAACTTTAGCGTGGGTTAAAGGTAGTTCTATACGAGAAGATTCCGCATAAACAACAATAAAGAATATAAGCAGCGTACCAAGCAGCGGAACTATGGCATTTTCATATCCGATTCTCGGCGCTCCTAGAAAGATTGACTGATAACCTCCTCCCATTATGTCCCCAAGAGACATATGCGAGGATAAGTAATATGTTCCAGGTATGACACCAGCAGGCGGATTGCTCATACTTGCTATGCCGCCATGCACAGGCAACCAATTGAATGTTCCTGTAAATATTGCTTGTGATACGCCTGCAGCAATAAACAAAGAGATACCAGAACCAATACCCCATTTGGAAATCAGTTCATCCATGAAAAATACAAGCATTGCACCGATAATAAGCTGAGCAACAATAACGAAACTAGCCCAATCTCCACCGACTGCACCTACCAAACCATCGCTTGGTTGCAAATACCCAAATATCTGCGGTATTGCTTCCACAACAATCATCACTACAACAAGTACTTTTTGGGAGCCTTGATAGATTGCCTTGTCTTCCTGTTTAGTAAGATCAAGATTTATAATTTTAGCACCGACGAATAACTGCAGAATAATTGATGCAGTGACGATTGGACCTATGCCAAGGTGCATGATTGAACCTGATGCACCTGCCATGATAAAACGATACTGCTCAAAAAGATCAATTGTACCACTAGCAAGTCCAAAGATCATTACATTTGTTAAAATGTAGTAGATAATCAGGCAAAGGATGGTCCAGAATATCTTTGTTCTAAATGTTACATGCCCTTCAGGTTTTGTGATGGCAGGCCATCTTTCTATAAGTGGTTTAAGCTTGTATAGGAGACTTTTCTTTTTTTCTGTCATGTTCAACCCAAATTAAATTTATTTTTTATTTTAATATTGTTACTTCTCCACCATTTTCCTTGATTTTCTCTACGGCCTTTGCTGATGCTTTTTTAACTTCAACCTTAAAACTACTATTTACTTTTCCACCGCCTAGTAGTTTATCAAAACCCTCTTTATCAAGATATATACTTTTCTTGCCAGGAAAACCTTCTTCCAACTGACCAACGTTGATACATTTATCTTTCTTTATGATACTTTGGGGTCTTTTGAAGCCGTGTCTTCCCAAAAAATGATTTGGCATATATTTTATCATATGCATGTACCTGTGTTTGTTTAATCCAGCGTTTCCTCTGCCCCCTCTAAGTCCTGCCCCTCTTCCGGCTTTTTTACCTCTACCGTGGGTCATTGATCCTCTGAATTTCTTTGTTTTTTTACGCGCCAATTCAATCACTTTCCTTATTTTTCTTTCAACTATAGGTCGAAAGCAGATAAGGTAATATATTATTATACTTTCGGATAGGTTTAAAAGAGTCTCACCTAGTAATTCATTTGTGTTAAATAAGTGTTTGTTGTCTGTTCAATTGGCTGTTTGCGATACTATTTTCCTTTGTCTAATAGATATTTTTTACTCTTATCAAGATCCAAGAAAAAGTCTGTAACCTCTTTTAATTTATGAGATGTTGTTTTACCAAAGGCCAATACTTCTGTTCTACATCCTAGGCTTTTTGCATGTTCCAATAAATCAGAGAAGTCCCCGTCTCCGCTCACCAATACAATTGTATCTAGTTTAGGTGCAAGTCTCATCACATCCATTGCTATTCCTATGTCCCAATCTCCTTTTTTTGATCCGCCATAAAAAACCTGAAGATCCTTTGATCTCACTTCAAATCCAATTTCCTCTAAAGCATCATAAAATGTGTTCTCATCCTTAATGTCTGCCTTTATGACATATGCTATGGCTCTAATAAGTCTTCTACCAGATATGGCTTCTTTTAATATTGTCCTGAAATTAACTTTGCTGTTGTGCAAATGTTTTGCAGAGTAATACATGTTTTGCACATCTACAAACACACCAATTCTCTGGTTTTTATTTCTTGATTTTGTCATATTATGCTCCCACAAAAATCGTATCTGAAGATATGAGGATTAATTAATTATACTTTCGTTGGTATTCTTTAGTGCAATCTTTTTCTACCAAAGTATTAAATAAGCTATCAATTATTTTAATAATATTAGGAAAACATTTAAATAAAGATAAAATGTTATTATGTTTGCGATAAGCACTTATGGAGGCAAAAAAAATGAAAGAAGGTTTATTTAGAAAGGGTTTAGTAATAGGAGTTATAGCACTTTTTGCAGCTATCTCTATACTTCCTGCAATTGCAAATGAACAAATAGAAGAGAAAGCTTATGAAGAGATAGTAAACGTAGAATATACTTCAATAGATCTTGATGGCTCTACAGTTGGGGAGAAGTTTACCCTATCCGAACAAGAGTTTACAGATCTAAAAACAAGACTATCCTCATTGTTTGATACTTTAAAATCAAAAACTGATACGAAAGATATTATGGATGTTTTAACATCGTTCTTAGATCGTAATGGTCATCCCTTCCTGAACAAAATATTGGCATCCCTTCTCAACTCTGAAATTCTTGGCAACCGCAAATTGGTAGTCAGCCAGGGTTGGGGATACAATCTGAACCCGTTTAAAGACAGTAAAACTAAAGTTGTTAAACCGTTTACCTTATGGTGTTATACTGACACATCTAATCAAATGTCAATTCCAAGCGGCACTGGAATAGTTTCATTGAATCCCTTTGAAATAAAGACTTTCATTGGTGCACAGATGGGGTTCATGCTACGCTTCAGGGGCCTGTACATTCATGTTGCTCAACCACTATCGCAAACAAGCTACACGTTTTTCATTGGTACTGCTAAATATGCCGGAGGGTTTGAATTTACTCCTCTTTCTTCCATTTTTGAAAATTTCGGCAATTAGATTCTACACCATAACAAACGCATACTTTGGTATTCATTACTTGCAGTATATGTTGAATAGCAATCAGCGATGAAACTATTTTCATCAATTTTTATACAAATTTCTAGATAATTACGATAAAATCTATATGTGAGGTAGCATATATTGGTAAATAGTTATTCTAAATGGGGGATAGAAACGAGAAAAAACAAATACTTGCCTATTGCATCAATGCTTGTCATTGCTATTCTAATAATACCAGCAATCATCCCAATCTCGTCGGGGCTCTCTATAAAGATAGGAAGACGGCCTACAATCAAAGTTGCGTTCATCTGGCAGAAATGGGATTTGCTAGACCTTCCTGCCAAAACAGGTATGAAAATTTATAAAAGAATCCTTAGAAAAACTGAGTTAAAGTATGATGTAAAATTTAAAGTCTACGAATTTTGGGATAGCTGGCGAGGTGGAGATGTACAAAATGGCAAACTTAGGAAATTGGGCATTGATGTTGTTGTGGGGCCGGGCGGAATTGGTGGATGGCACTGCCCAAAAAAATATAGAACAGAGATTAAAGAATTCGTCCGTAGAGGCGGAGGATTTTATGGCATATGTGGAGATTCAACCTTTGGCTCTCTTGGAGTAGTTAATCTGCCAAGAGGATATAAAATCCCATTAAAAAGGGTCACTGGATATAAAGAATTTACTCCGATGCTTGGGCTTGCAAATGTTTACTCCGATGCATCAGCTTTTGATCATATCTTAGAGTATCCTCTGTGGTTTAAAAAAGCAGATATGGTAAAAGTCGTTGGGAAGTTGCCCACTTCGCGCGTAGCCATCCGCATCGAACCTTCAAATATTCCTATACAAAAACCATATTATCGTGACAGAGTGCGTGTTATGCTTGGGAATGTACCACTTGTGGATGGGCCATTGATATATCGTCTTTTCATGCCAAAGGTAACGACTATCGCAGTCTTTAAGGGGACCGACGACCCATATGATATGTCAATTAGAGGAGAGAAAGCGATTATTGCAACAACATACTGGAGAGGAAGAGTAGTTTTATCTGTGGTACATCCAGAACTTACAATTGGAAATAGAAAAGCGCATGATCTTTTCGCACGCAATTTGCTCTGGACTGCAAAAGAGTTACCAAATACTTAGATGTTTACATTTTATAAACCATATCCCCTTGAGAAAGAATTAAGATTCTGTGATGATTCTCAATAATGTCACATCGTAGTTTACCACTTTTTTGCTATGAAATTCAAACATCCATCTTATTGGAAAAATGTAATCCTTTGAGTAGTCAATATTGCCACCCAACGAGGAAACTAATTGATTTACAAAAGGAACCGTTTTGCTAAGATGAAGAGAGTATAGCACAGATGCGATTTCAAAACCTTTTTCGATAAAATTTCTATCTGCATTTCGATTGCCTTTTTGTGCGCCAAATGGTGGATTCATAATGACTGTATCGCATTTAATTTCGACGTCTCTCACATCTTGAACTTTAAAGATTATTTCATAATTGTTTTTTTCTGCGTAGTCTCTTGCAGTGCCTATGCTGTTCTTATCAATGTCTATACCGACAACCTTTTTAGCCCCAGTTAGACAGGATCCTACTGAAAAGATCCCTGTTCCACAGCCCAAATCGAGAACTATTTTGTTTTCGATATCGCCCAGTTGATGTGCAGTGAAGATGATATCTGCGGCAATATCGGCTGAGGTTAGGTACTGTTCTAAATGAGGAATTGGGCTGTCAAACGATGGGACCTTTTGCAACAAAATCTCCAATTCTTTTTTCTTCATGCGTCTTCAAAAAATGCGTCTTCCCTAATAATATTTTGTATATTGTCTTCAGTTACTTTGTTCTGCCAGTTTTAAGTGTGAAATAAAATGTGCTTCCTTTACCCTTTCCTTGACTTTCTGCCCATATCTTTCCACCATGTTTTTTTACAATGCGCTTGCAGATAGGCAGCCCTAGTCCACTACTATCAAGATCATGTCTTGAATCGTCTGCTTTGTAGAATTCGTCAAATATATGGTTGATTTGTTTTTCTGTCATGCCGATTCCAGTATCTTCTATGGATATTGTGACAAAATCTTCTTTTTGCTTTGCATCAAGGGTGATGTCTGCCCCCTCCTCTGGCGCATACTTTATTGAATTTGTAATAAGATTGTTGAGTAATTCATTTAGTCTTAATTTATCGGCCTTAACAATTATATTTTCATCAATTTTATTGACTACGTCGATATGGTTATCTTCAAGCAGGATGTGATTATTTTTGATTATGCTTTCAACTTCAGATAAAAGATTTGTATCTTCAATGCTAAACTCTATTTTATCTGAATTAAGTTTTGCAAGATCAATAGTTTTAGTCACTAGGTCCCTCATATAGTAAACATTACGCATTAGAACTTCCAATAATTCCTTATCTTTTGGATTTTCGATTTTTCCTTTGATGATAGGTACTAACGCCATCATGGGCGTCAAAGGGGTTTTTAAATCATGGCCAAGTTGATTTATAAATTCATCCTTTTGCTTAATCAATCTTTCAATTTTGGCAGTTCTGTTTTTTACCTTCCTCTCAAGATCCTTGTTAACTGTATAAAGTAATTCGTGTGCGTCTCTTAATTCATTTAAAACCATTTTCTGCCCAGTGATGTTTAGGAGAGATGCCACACTTTTTTTTGTCCCTGGAATAATATCGGCTGATATGAGTATGTTTTTTACGTTACCTGCTTTATCAACGAATTGAAACTCATAGCTTTTTAGAGTAGATTCGTTATGCTTTTCTCTTCTACGTTTATGAAACCCCCTCATTTTTTCTAGATCCTTGTCTGTAACGAATTCAGTCCAACTTTTTACTCCCTCAACTTCCTCTTTGGTATATCCAGATAATTCCTGAAAACCATTGTTTGCTAGAGATATGGTGGTATCATCCTCTATAATGATTGTAGCCGTACCGGTATTTTCAAAAATAGCTCGGTATGCCTCCTCACTTTTTCGGAGAGTTTCCTCTGCCTGTTTTCGTTCGGTCATGTCTCTTAAGGATATAATCCGGCCATTAGAATTATTATGCGAATCATATAGAGAAGTTATCTGCATATCAAAATAGTATTCCTGCTCTTTTTCATTTAAGCAAACTTCAACCTGGGATTCTTTTTTCTCCTCAAGTCGCTTAATGAACTCGTGCTGGTCAGAAAATGCCTCTTCGGCCTTTTTTCCAATTACTTCTGAAGCATCACAATTGAGAATTTTTTGAGCAGATGGAGTAATATCTACAACTCGATTCTGCGTATCCAATACAAACACCGGATCGCTCATATTTTCAAAAACAACATCTCTAGCCACCGGTACAACATCAATTAGTCTGAACTGAGAAAATCCCCAGGTAAAAGTCAAACCAGTTATAATGAATGCAGGTGATGAAAAATCAATATTTGGAAAAATGCTCACATTGAGGGCATAAATTATGTTTGCTGTCCACGGTGCAAAACTCCCTAATAATAAAATAATAGCCTGTTTGCGATAGACATTCCTCAAAGTAACAAATCCTCTGGCAAGATAAAATGTGCCACCTAAAATTAGGAGATAAGAGTAAGATAAAACTAACCACCAACCTATACCATGTATCACAGAAGTGTCTAAATAAGGGCCAATTTGAACATATTCAATGTTGCTCCATATCAAATGATGGACGCTGTCGGTGAAGATTAGAGCCAAAAGCAACAAAGAAATAGCATATACAATACAGATTTTCTTCTTGGTGATCCATTTGCCTCTACCAGTCCATTGCAATGAAAAAATAAGCCAGCTAGGTGGAATTAAGAGTATTCCTATGTATTTGAACTGTTCCCAGAAATATGTTTGTGAGGCATTTGGACTAATTAATGCCATTGCGGCAGCAAATGCCCATGTGGCAACGATTGCCATTGAAAAGGCAAATGTTCTAGCCGGTTGTACACGTTTTTCCAACCAATATTTCCACCAGATGTAGAAAGCCAAGTTTAATGATATGAAGCCAGATAAAATAAGCAATGCAAAGTAAGTTTCATACACCTCTATCATAAATCTTTCCCTTCTACATTTAAATAAGCCAAATCTTGCAACCGCATGTAATGTAACTCGTATTCCCTTATCTTTTTTATGATTGTGATGCTCATTAGTTAAATTTGCTACATGTAAAACGCTCCATAACCCGTCCTAACAACAAGCGCAAATTTTATTTGCTAAAATCAGTTCCAGTCCTTACGATGTCTGCATATTGGGCTTGTAGATCAGCTCGGAAGATCGCCTCCTTGGCATGGAGGAGGCCTCGGGTTCAAATCCCGACAAGTCCATACCTGTTTACAGGAGAGAAT
>DAOWHD010000041.1 GCA_030641605.1 Thermoplasmata archaeon | reverse complement strand
TGAAACCACCGTGCTTATAGAAAACAATGAAGATGAAAAATATGAAGGGCGACTTAAGGTATATCTAGCGGAAAAAATATCTCGTTGGTATAACTATGACGGCGTTCCCTATTCTTTTGGCTTTTTGGATTACATAATTGATAAGGATATTACAGTACCTGCCGGGAAAAATATTTCTGATTCGAGACAATGGCCCACTTCAGATTTAGACCCTGATAATCTTATGATAATAGCAGTTGTATTCAATTCAAAGCCAATCAAGAGGGATTCTAATCCATCTAATCCAAATCATTATCATCCTTTTGATGCCTATTATGCTGATGCTACAGCTGCAACAGAATTAACTGAAGGTGAAAATCTTCCGCCACAAGTCGGCATTGAATATCCAAAGAAACTGATGATCAATATGTTTGGTAATGCAAAACTAACAACGCCATTCCAGAAGAATACAATTCTTATTGGCAGGACAACTGTAAAGGCCTATGCATCAGATGATTCCGCAATAGAAAAAGTTGAGTTTTACATCGATGAAAACCTTAAAGAGACAGTCACCCAGGAGCCCTATGAATGGACGTTTAGAAAAGTGTCATTTATCAAGCATCTTGTTCGAAGATATACGATAACGGTTACGGCCTATGATGATGAGGGAAAAACCTCAAGTGCCAGTATTGATGTTATTGCGGTTCTGTTGTAAAATCAAGAATTGTTTATCGGCTGATAAGGATTGAAAGCAGGGTCCCCATACAAAGTAAAAACTCTATGGCATGAATTTTTTATATCCATGTTTGCATCTTTTTTTGTATCGAGTATAGAACCCATTCTGAAACTAAATTCAGCATCTTTAGGAAGATAGCTATTTTTAGCGTTTCTGAAAGCCATGCCAACAGTAGAATCATTATTTATCAGGTTTAACATGTAATCCTCTGCGATTAGTGATCCGAAATGAAGGTTTGGATATTCTTTTTTTACAGTATAATTTAATAATGTTTTAATGAATTCTCCTGGCTTTATTCCTGGAAAAACTATGCCTTGATGTCGAGTTGGTGCAACAATTGCATTAACGCCAGAGTGTAGATATGCCTGAGTCAAGCAGTTCTCTGGTAATAACCCGTCTATTCTGCCAGTGATGCAGCTTTGAAGAAACATTGTGCTCGGTCCAAATTCCATGTTTTCAACATGTCTTACTGTGTATGCTCCATGCATGGACAAACCGCTTCTCATTCCCTTTGAGTTAAATGGCCTAGAAAGCCATGATATCGGCGGTAAACCTCTTGAATCAAGTATGAGGTCCCCCATTTCACATAAATAGTACATTCCATGCCCCATAGCATATATGAAGTTGCTATTTTGCTGATAATCTCCACCTTTTACAATTCGTTCTCCGCTAATGCGCTCAATAAGTCGTGGGAAGAGAATTTGAGAACGTTTCGAATATTTTGCTAAATCCTTAAATCCTTCTCTTTGTGAAGCAGTTAAAAATGAATTTTTAACGTCATATTCTCCTTTTTTCATGTTCTCGGAGAGTTTTAAATTTACAAAAAATGTTTCGCCTGATGGCCATTTTGTTGCTTCTTCTTTTGGCAGTTCCATCATTGCATTTAATATAGGGCTTATAACTGGTAGAAATCGTGATTCCATACTTGCACAGGTTTGAACGGTCGCTGTATCCTTCCAGGGGCCAAGTTTTTCTATAATCTCATGATAAAATAGTGTTCTTGCAATTAACGCCGAGCAGTCTTCAACACTCCATGAGACAATCCTTCCAACCGCATTTTCCATAAATGGATAATCAGTAAATTCGTCGTTTTCCAAATTGTAGAAATCTGGATCAATGTTGCCGTAGATAAAATCATTTGGAAGTCCGAATCCCTTGATAGCCGAATTTCCGTGGCTATGGTTTGATGAATAGTAAAACATTGGTACCATTGTTGTATCTCCAAGTATTGCAATGTGAATTGGATTTTTGATGTAATGATCTTGCAATAATTTTGGTTTATCAGTTGGAATATCAGCGATTTTGGCCAGTAAATCATTAAGCTGTTTATGTATAGTTAAAACATGCGCGTTACAATGCGATATCAATCGTCCATTTCCCGCTGGGTAAACACTTCCTTCGACACTAATTGTTTCATCTCCAGCAAACGCGAAGCTATTATTTGCAAAAATAATTCCTTTATAATACGCCGTTAGATAAGGGGATAATGATGATAGATTATTCATTAACGGTTGCACAGGATTATCTATTTCTTCAACTGTAACTTCTAGTTTATATTCTCCATCTGTGCTTGAAAACCATTTTCCGATAACTTGTGCCGTGTAATCTCCAGGTTTGTTATATATGATAGTTTCAGAGTGAACTCTATCTTCAACAATATCTCCGTTTTGGATTTCAGGTATCCCTGCCTGTGTAGATGTATACATCCACGTTTTCCCATCAGGATCTTTAATAACGAGCATGACTTCATCACCAAGCTCGCTAACATGTTCAGAATTTTTATTGATCAGGTCTATTTTTACTCGAGCATATTTATATCTTGGAACAGTAAAAATGTGAGATTTTGAGGATCCTTTGATTAATGCGTTTATCCATTGAGCTGGAAGAATAACAGTTGAGGATGTCTTATCTTCAAATTCATAGTGAACTTCATTTATCACGGTAACATCTGTTATATCAAGGGGATTGGAAATGGTAACATAATCTATTCCCCCAAATCGCTCGTTGATAAAACGTATAAGCAGATTATTTATCTCTTCAATATTTTCAAATTTGTGGGTTTTTCCATATGCTTGTAAATTTCCACAAATAAATGTATAATTCACACTAAGGCTTTCCAGTTGAACTTCTATGTTTTTGACATCATCTGTCACAAATATTGGAATATTGAGATAACTTGCCAGCGGAGCAGCAATTATGCCCATTTCATACCCATCTTGACTATTTTCAATAATCAATGCAGCATCAGATGTTTTCCAAATGCTACTCAATTCTATTGAAATTTCTTCTGGCGAATTAGTTTCTATTTTATTGTATGAAACAGAATAAATATCTTTGAATCCAGTGATTGCTTTGGATGGTTTTTCCATATCTTGAACTAGAATTGGTTGAACATATCGCTTGGCATCATCATAATATAATGAGGCTGGAGTGGCAATTACTGCATGAAAGGGATTATCTTCACTAACTGTAATGGGCATGGCACCTTGCAGTCGCTGGGAGTGCATCTTTTCAATTGTTTCTAAATCAAACTTCATCATTATGTTGAAAGGTTCTACTGGCTCTATGTCAAAACTTTTTGTTTCTTCAGGTTTCTCAAGACAACCTGTTAGACCTGGCAACACTAGCAAGACTGCGAGAATCGCACATTTTTTTTGATTCATTTCTTCCCCACAAGGATATATAATTATATGATTATACAAATAAGCGCACATCTCTATGTTGCTGTCAATATAGGAACACACAAAAATTAGAGAAAGTACGTATTTATATATGTGAAGAATTCCAGTTTTTTCATTTACAGAAAATCTCCTTTTTTCTCTTTTTAGAGATTGCTTTCTTTAGTGTTTTCTCATGCTTTTTTATTTGAGGACTATCAAAATTATTTCTTAACAATGGAATAACGTCATCGCCCAACATCTTAACGATTGATGGAGCCTCTAAACCATGGGAGTTCAGAAGTTCGATGTCGGTTAATATCTCCTCCGATCTACCAGTCGCGACAACCCTGCCCTTATCCATTAAAATAGCTTTATCGCAGATTTCGAGTAACGATTCAATATCGTGCGATGCGATAATTTTCGTTGAATCAAGTGTTTTAAGAGTTTCTATTATGTTTCGTCTGCCACCTGGATCTAAGTTTGACGTTGGCTCATCGAGAAGAAGAATAGCTGGCGTCATTGAAAGAACAGTAGCAACGGATATTCTTTTTTTCTCACCAAAACTCAAATGATGTGGACATCTCTCCTCAAAACCAGAAAGACCAACCTTTTGAAGTGACTTCTTAACTCGTTCTTTAACTGTTTCCTCTGAGAATCCCATGTTTATAGGACCAAAAGCAACATCATCAAAAACCGTTGACATGAACAATTGATCGTCGGGATCCTGAAAAACAACTCCAACTTTTTTTCTAATATCTGGGACATTCTTTTTATCTAACTGTTTTCCTGCAATAGTAATACATCCGTTGTTGTTTTCTATGACTCCATTAAGGTGCAATAGCAGTGTTGATTTTCCAGCACCATTTTGACCAACAAGAGCAACATTTTCTCCTTTA
>DAOWHD010000036.1 GCA_030641605.1 Thermoplasmata archaeon | reverse complement strand
ATAGAGGAAAATCGTAAAAATACAGATGACGAATGGGCATTTGTATGGGATTCAGATGTAGGTCATAAAAGGCCTATGTATCTGGGAGAAACGTCTAATCTGTAAGCATTGTAAATTGTTAAAAGAAGTGATCGATATGAAAAGAGATATGATCGATATTCTCTGCTGTCCAACATGTAAGGGAGATTTGGAGCTTAAAGTAGAAAAGGAGGATAACAACGAGATTATAGAAGGGAGTTTTACTTGTAAAAAATGCAACTGCAAGTATACAATAGAAGACGGGATACCCAACCTTTTACCCAAATGATGTGGATTTGATATTACTCATCAATAAAATTTTCAACATCTTTTATGGGATCTTTTGACTCTTCCAAATCTCTAATATATTTTTTGAATCGCCTTGCTCTTCTATCAAGGATAATAACAACTCCTTTATCATTTTCATCACGAATGAGTCTTCCAATAGATTGCAACAGTTTTCGGGCAGTTGGCGCCTCAACGGCATATTCCCAGCCCTTTCTAAATTTAAGATCATAGTACCTCTGCAGTCCTCGTTGCCTAGCTGTCGGTTTTGGGTAAGGGATACCTACAATCAGCACAATTTCCAACTGTTCTGCTGGAAAATCCATCCCTTCGCTAATTCTACCCCCCATAACAGAAAAAAGTGCAGCACCTTCTCCCCCATGTTGCCCACATGATTTAAATTCAGAAACTAAATCCATAAGTGCAGACTGGGACATCTTCTGTTCTTCAACATACAAACATCGCTTGATATCATCAAAACTCCCATTTCTCTGAAACATTGAAAGAGTATTAAAACTCGGGAAAAACACCATGGTATTCTTAGAAAACGTATTACAAATACCAGATACATGACCCTGCATCCTCTGAATGATTTTTTTATCTTTAATAATCTCATCATATTTTGTGGTTACATCACGGACAAAAAGTATCTTTCTGTTTTCCTTTGGAAAAGGAGAAGGATATGAAACCAGTACTGTGTCCTTTGGCAGACCCATAGAATCACGGTATTCCTCCAACGGCTCTAATGTTCCAGACATATGAATCGATGAATGAAACTTTTTAATGACATCGCTTACAATTGAGGGATCTAGACAATATGACTCTATTCGCGGATTTTTACCTTGTGCTGCATCAACGACCAATTTAGAATACTGAGCATCGTCTAGGTTGGTCCAAAACTCCAGAAATAAACCAAGTTTGTGAAGATAAGAACGTGGTAATTTTCCCTTTTTCTGCCTATACTCTTGGATTTTTTCACCATACGCGATTAAATCACCAATGATGTCATGGAGTTTTTTACTCGTTATTCCTAGTCTAGATAAAATCTCCGTTTCAAATTCATGGGATGGGATAAATGCATCGCTTTTCTTGGGGCTTCCTCTTCTGATACCATTTTCCAAAATGTTATAGACATAGGTATCTCGTAAGTCTCCTACAATGTCAATTAATAGTTTACAAAAACCTGAGACAGAAAACTTACCATCAACCATTGACGGGTCGCCATATTTCTCCACCTCCATAACACAACTTTTTATCATCCACATACTTAATTGTAAGGAGAACAAATCCCTAATGTAATCTGGAAGATTATGCGCTTCGTCAACTATGAGAATCATCTCCTCTTTGGATACAGACAGCCAATCAAAAAGCGTGTTGCGAATAGCGCTTTCAAAAACATAGATATATGGCACAACTACGAGTGGTGTTTCTCGAACAAGTAATTTGTTTAATTCATATGGACATATTTTCTTTTTCTCACAATATTCAATGGATTCTTCTGCAGTTGGAAGATTTTGTCTCATCCAATCAAGAGCGGAACCGATTTTATTTTTATCTTCGATAAAGTTTCTAAAATAAATACAACCTTCGTCCTTTCCACTTTTACTGGATCTGGCTTTCTTTTTTTCATTTGCACAAATTTTTGATAGCTCTTCTGAAGTACCTTTAGCAAAATCTGGGTCGTTTCTGGCAAGCAGACACATATTTGATCTACCCTGTATACCAACACCAAAAATTCTGTCTTTGTCGTCCTTCGTTTTCTTTCTGATTTCTCTCAATTCCACTATAACCTGTCTCTGTTGTGCATTTGTTCTGGTTGCATAGATTATTTTTTTATTGTTTTTTATTGCAAATTCAAGAGTTGCAGCGAGAGCACAAATTGTTTTACCTGAACCAGTCCCAGATTCAAACACAATATTCCCTTTTGCAGCAAGCGTGTTTTTAATTGTCTTAATTATCGCTATTTGATTTTTTCGTGGTTCGTAGGGAAAAAGATCCATATTAAAGAGAGAATGCAGGTATTAGTACATAGATTTGTTGGGCGGTCTGTTAAAACTATGAAATATGTGCATGAAGTTTTATAGCTTTAATATATTAATAAGGTGAAATATGGTCGAAACTCCATTTGATAAGATAAAAGAATCGCTTTCAAAACAAATTCCAAAAAATTTGGTCAGAAAAATACCAGATAAATGGGAGAAAACGGGAGAAGTATTGACAATTAAATTACCTACAGATCTAAAAAACTATGAAAAAGAGATTGGTGAAGTGTATGCCATGATTCTTAACTGCAAAACTGTGCTAAATGACATAGGAGGCATTTCAGGAGTCTACAGAGAGCCAAACGTAGCGGTAATATATGGTTCCACAAACACAGAAACAATCCATAAAGAAAATGGGATAAAATACAAATTAGACCCACAAAGAACAATGTTTTCTTCTGGAAACATGGATGAAAGATTACGTATGGCGAATATTTCAAACACCGGCGAAACTGTTGTTGATCTTTTTGCAGGGATTGGTTATTTTACAATACCTATGGCAGTATACAGCAAGCCAAAGAAGATTTTTGCCTGTGAAATTAACCCGGTTTCATATGATTATCTATGCGCAAATATTATTTTAAACAATGTCACCTCATTAGTGGAGCCTTTAAAGGGAGATAATAGAAAAATCTCTCCAAAAAATGTTGCTGATAGAGTGTTGCTAGGATACTTTGGTGACACGCATGACTTCATACCAACTGCCCTTGATTGTCTAAAAAATCATACAGGAATTATTCATTATCATGATAAATTTCCAGAGGATGTAGTTCCTGATGACCCGTTAAAAATTGTCAAAAAAATCGCAGAAAAATACGATAGAAATGCACAGCTTCTAAAGTATAAACATGTAAAAACATATGCCCCAGGCATCAGCCATTTTGTCTTGGATATTCAAATAGGTGAACAATGAAGGAAAAAATCAAGCTTATCGTATACCATGCAAATGAAGATGATCCGAAGAAATGCAGTGCGAGAAAGCTACGTAAATTTGGTTTTGCAGAGCTTGAAAGCAATATTAGAAAAACACCAAGACATGCCATTCTCTTGAATCCATTTGCCGAGAAAAGTATCTCAAAGGAAGATATCGGATTTGCCGAGAAAAATGGAATTTTGGCTGTTGACTGCTCCTGGAAAAATGCGGAAAATAGTTTTGAATATTTGAATAAAAGAAACTATTCCAGGGCACTTCCATTTGTGATTGCTGTAAACCCAGTTAACTATGGTAAACCGCTTAAACTTACAACGTTAGAAGCCTTCGCCGCCGCACTTTATATCTTAAATGAAACTAAGCATGCCAAGGACATATTAAACATTTACAAATGGGGCCCACATTTTCTAGAGTTAAATAAAGAACCTTTAGAAGATTATAGGAAAGCAAAGGACAGCAAAGAGGTTATCGAACTTATGATGCAGTACATCGGTGATGAGTAATTGCACTAGGTTTTAAGTAATAACTTTGGTATTCGATGTAATATTGCACAGCACGTACAATAAAATGATGTGATATCTCATGAAACACGAACTTGAAACTTTCTTCAAACCAAAAAGCATAGCCGTTGTCGGCGCATCAAAAGATTCTACAAAAATAGGACATGCTGCCTTAAAAAATATCCTCATTTCCAATTATGAATGTAAACTGTATCCAATTAATCTAAAGGAAAAGGAGATACTGGGGATTAAATGTTACCAAAAACTAGCAGATGTTTCAGGCAAAATAGATCTTGTGCTAGTTTCAGTTCCAGCAAAGATAGTTCCACAAATTATAAAAGAATGTGTACAAAAAGATGTGAAAAATGTAATAATCATATCATCTGGTTTCAGTGAGGTAGGAAATCGTGAATCTGAAGATGAGATAAAAAAAATCGCTGAAAAATCAAAGATGCGAATACTTGGGCCAAATACCATGGGATACAAAAATGCATCAGATGGCCTGGATGCATCCTTTGTTTTTGGAGTTCCTAGGAGGGGGAATCTAGCACTGGTCAGTCAGAGCGGTGCTCTTGGCATAGGTATGATTTACTTAGCCAATAACGAGTTTGTAGGAATTTCAAAAATAATTGGTGTGGGCAATAAACTAGACATTGATGACGATGACCTAATTGATTATTTTAGCCAGGATCCAGAGACAAATGTCATAGGATTATACATTGAAGGAATTAAAGATGGTAGAGCTTTTATGAATAGCATAAAAGCATGCAATAAACCAGTTCTTGTGGTTAAAGCAGGGAGAAGTAGTGCAGGTGCAAGGGCAACTATATCTCATACCGGATCCATGGCTGGCAGTGATAAGATATACAGCGCTGCAATTAAACAGGCAGGAGGAATAAGGTGTCGAGATATAGTAGAACTGTTTGATATGGCACGAGCTCTTGCAGGACAGCCACCAGCAAAGGGGAATCGCATAGGTATCGTAACAAATGGCGGTGGATT
>DAOWHD010000087.1 GCA_030641605.1 Thermoplasmata archaeon | reverse complement strand
ATAATTTTTTTCTTTTTAATTAGAAATTCACCAATTCTTGCGGGGCCATCCCTCATTTTTACATTGAACTGCATTATCGTCAGATATATGTTTTTCTTTAAAGAATATTGCCATTAATGGTACTGCTTTTTAAGTAATAGACATAGTGTAAAGTCCGAAATAATCCCCTCCTGGAAAAAATAGATGGCATACGTAAATAAAAGACGGTTAACTTGATTATATTTCAATACCAAAAGACGATAGGCATTCAATCAGACGGTACAATAATTTCGCCTAATTTTCGCAATATTGAAGCTACATCATACGATGAGCAATAGTCAAGCTTTCCTGTAGATTGACCATTATAGAGGTGATGGTGGTATACCTTCTGGTAAACAGGGCTCAATATCTGGTGTTTCCCAATCATGAAGAGCTTTGATATTAACAAGAAGATACATGAGAACTGGTAGAGTTGTTTTCATCCAGTGAACAAGATGATCATGCTTTCCATGTCCATACATTGGGTCGTAATCTGGCGATAATATTTCAAAAACAAAAGAAGGTATGCGAAATTCTTTAAAAACCCAATGATTTGCCACACCCATACCAGTAATTGAGAATTGATCTGGATAAAATATGCCGTATTCAGTTGTTTCATCCACCCAGTCAAGCACAGTATCAAGGACAGCTATCTCATTTTTTGTAGCCTTATACTCAGGTTTATATGATACCTCTATAATAGATCCAAAAAAATGCATAGCGGTATGGCAATTAACATAAAATGAAAAATCTTTAGAATCAAGTGATTCCGCCAAATCTCTTATGGCCTTAGTTTCAGGTTCTGAAAAAGGATGTCTTCCACAATTAGTAGAAACTTGACCCAAAACATTGTTTTTTCTCAAAGGATGCTTTATCATTGGGACTTTAATAAAACCAAATAATTTTCCAAGTGGGAAATTGTTACTTCTTAATCTGCCAAAATGAACATCAAAGTTTCGATTCAAATCAATACCATTTTCATTCCATCGTTCATCTGCTTGTCTACCATCTGGATTAAATAAAGGAACGATATAAACATTAGATGTATTTAGAATGTTAGTAACAGTTTCGTTGTTACCGAAGTTTATTAGAAGATATTCTGCAAGGTATAGACAAGTCTCTCCTGCTTCCCATTCATTGCCATGGATGCATCCATCTATAAGACAGGAGTACTTGTCATTGTTGTTTTTTTCATTCGTTATTCGTATGCACCAAATATCTCGATTAAGAACACTTTTACCGATAGAAAAAACATTTACCAAATCAGGGTAATCCATATAAAAATCATTCAACATTTGTTTGGTGGCAGGATAATCATGATATTCTCCATCTTTCCAATCTGGGAGAATAGATGGTTGGTCCATCTGGACTTCTGGCATTGACGATTTTTCTGCATTCTCCGATTTTTGATTCTTTTCAATACAGCCAGTAAACATTACTGTAAGCAAAATACCACAAAGAAAAAACACTTTTAGATAAGATGGTTTATCGCCCACGTCCTTTTTCTCCCCACGTAATTATAATTAATGAACCATATATAAAATTACCCGGCGATTTGAAGGTAATACTCAACATACAATTCCAATCTATCTGTCTTTTTGATTGATTTTTAAAACGTAGATTATCTATTCAATGTCTAAAGTATCTCTGTCCTGAAAATACCATCGCGATTCCATGTTCATCTGCGGCCTCTATAACTTCCTTATCTCGGATAGATCCACCCGGTTGAATTATGGCTTTTACGCCTGCCTTTGCTGCAACATCAATACCGTCCCTAAATGGGAAAAATGCATCACTAGCCATAACAGACCCTTTAATATTTTCTTTTCCTTTATGAGTGGCAATCCATGCTGCATCAACGCGTGCCGTCTGCCCGCCGCCGATAGCTACGGTCTGGGTGCCCTTTACAAAAAGAACAGAATTTGACTTAACATGTTTCACACATTTCACAGCAAATTCCATGGATTCAAGTTCTTTTTTTGTTGGTTTCTTTTTTGTTGCAATTTTCCAATCTTTTCTGTCTGATAATGTTACATCTCTTTCTTGAGAAAGAAATCCACCAACCACACTTCTGAACACCATGCCTCTTCTGCGAATTTTTTTATCAAGCCCTTCTAGTTCCAAAATTCTGAGATTCTTCTTTTTCCCAAGAATATCTCGTGCTTCCTTAGTAAAATTTGGTGCAATGATTACTTCCAAAAAAAGCTTGGATAGTTCTTCTGCAACATTCTTTTCCACTTCTCTATTAAATGAGATGATGCCGCCAAATGGAGAATAGGTGTCAGTAGCGTAAGCATCCTTCCACGCGCCCAAAAGATTACTCGCACTTGCAATTCCACAAGGTGTTGCATGTTTTATTATAACACAAGTAGGTTTCTCAAATTCCTTTACACACTCAATTGCACAATCTCCATCAAGTATATTGTTAAATGAAAGTTCCTTTCCTTGAAGCTTTTTCGCGTTAGAAATGCAAGGTTCGGTAACTTTCGGTAAGGATTCGTAAAAAGCACCTTTCTGATGAGGATTTTCACCATATCTCATATCCTGTATTTTTCTCATTGATATGCTGTTTACATCTGGTAGAACTTCATCTGTCCATTTCTCTCTCAAATAATTTGAGATAATGGAATCATATTGAGCAGTATGCGAAAATGCATCCAGAGCAAGTTTTTCTTTTTCACTTAGACTAAGTTTTCCTTTTGATTCAAGGGATTTTAAAACATCATTATATTGCTTTTTGTTTGTAACTACAATTACATCTCTATAATTTTTTGCCGCAGCTCTGATTAGTGTTGGTCCCCCAATATCAATGTTTTCAATGACTTCATCCATGCCAACATTTTGTTTTTGTATGGTTTTTTCAAATGGATATAGATTACAAACTAAGAGATCAATGGTTCCTATTTTGTGTTTTTTAAGAGCATCCATATGTTTTTTGTTATCTCTCTTTGCAAGAATACCTGCATGGATGATTGGGTGGAGGGTTTTTACCCTTCCATCGAGCATTTCTGGAAAGCCAGTTACATCCGATACTCCTTTTATTTTGATGCCTGCTTTCTGCAATGCAGATGCGGTTCCACCAGTTGAAAAAATTTCTATGCCAAGTTTAGACAACCCTTTTGCAAAATCAGTTAGATCTCCCTTGTCTGAAACACTTATCAAAGCCCTTTTAACATTCATCGCTCTTACCCAATTGGCATATGGGACAAACTCATAAACGTTTGGGTTTTTTACGTGTTTTCTCATTTTCTATGGCTTCTTTTAGTTTTATATTTCCTTTCAATACATCAAGAGCAGTTTCCTCTGAAATTGATAGCATTCCTTCTGTAATATTTCTGCTCTGTTCCTGAACTTTCCTTATATCTCCTCTTGTTGGTTTTAATGGCTGGCGTCTTTGGACTTTTCCACCTTTAAGTAGTGCAATTGATGCCGCTGCTTTACTGTCTCTCTCAGATCTCTTTGTTTGTTGTGAAGATGTCGTTCTACTTTCATCAACAATCTCAATAGGTACTTCCAAAGGAATTAAAGAATTTATAATCCTATTTCTTGTTATTATTGATCCATGGCCCACACGTATCAGACATTCGATTGCAGGGTATTCTCTTAAAAACCGTTTTACAATTTTTACAACATCTTCTGGAGATTCAACATGTGTTTTTTTTAATAATATGTCATCTCCAACAACTGCTACACCAGGTTTTTCACCAGGATCGACACCAATGAAAACATTTGAGTATAGTTCTTTTCCAATAAGCATTTGAAGTGCAATATCTACTGCATGGTCTATGCTATCATAGACATCTGCTGCAAGTCCTTTTTGAGATTTTAAGTCGTGTAGCTCGTTATGCGATGTTAGGATTGCCCCAATTCGACGAGGAATATTATTTATGGACGATAGCGAAACATAGGGTATCTTTCTCCTTTTAAGTACTTCCAGAAGATCATGGTATAAAGAAAAATTTTTTGTGTATATTCCTAACGTCTTCATCCATTCAAAATATCAAATACCTGACTATATACATTTGCTCTCTATCGTTCCCAGGGCATTTTCTCATCTAGGTATATAGTCCAAAAACTCCTTAGATTTTCACTCAAGAGATCTTCTAATTCTATTATGTCGTAATTTCTACTCACGATTTTATCGAGATGTTTCCCCATACTTAGATTTCCGACTCTATCTTTCAAAAAATCTTTAATTTCTATGTATTCATGTTCTATTTCAACAAACATTCTGCCTTTGTTTTCATAGGGTTTTTTTACAACCTTTGGATCGCCTTCCCATTTATCGATAAACTCTTTTACATTTTTTTTGAGTTTGACTGGAGGGCCCATATGAGCATACGTTTTTGAAAGAATTTTTTTTTCTGTTTTGATCACTATAATAATCTGTTTTTCTACCTCTTCTATGTGAAAAGATGCATCATGGATCTTAAAACCATATCTTTCGCAGGCAGTGCATATGGAGTGGATAGCTTTACGTATCTGAGGATATAAATTCTCATCAATTATTTCTGGTTTAGAAAAAGTCACTCCAACATAGCGAGAATCTTGTTTTTGGATTTCAGTTTTTATCTTGTTCAGGGGCCAAGGTTGTACTTTATTTGGAAAAAAGAAGGTCAAACGAGGCTTTTCTAAATATTGTTGGCATGCATGTTTGAATAGATTGAATTTTTTTATGGATACTGCAGATGCGACATTCCTTTCACTGTCAACTGGATCTATAAATGTGATGGGTGTATCAAAAGATGGGGGCTCTCCTTCAGAAAGAGTAAATTTCTCGCCAGGTTTCCAATGCGAAGCATCTCGTATAAGATCTTTAAAGGATCCAAATTTTAAAACCAAAATTTCGCATAAATAACCGGAAAATCCTTCAATCTCTGCCTCGGCTCCATAACATCCAATGCCTGTTAGAAACTGTTTAAACAAACGAACTTCTGATTTTTGAGATTCATGTAAATGCTTTCCGATGTATTCTGTATGGAGAGGCGTTCTATCAACTGCGGAAAGTTTTTGTGAGGCGTTTTCAATCCTATAGCAGGGGACTATTTCAACTTTATATCCTTTGAAGTATCCTCTCAAGTAGGGGTGTTCTGCATAGGATTCCTCGGTGTTTGTAAGAAGTATTTCTCCTATTGAAAGCGAGTTTTTTGCAATATCTTGTTTAGAAAAAGACGTGGGAAACAGTAAAAATAAGTCAATATCCAAATTGTTTTTTAGATAGGTATCTTTTGCAGTGGATCCAACAAGTTCAATAGAGGCGGGAAGTTTTCTTTTTGTAATCTCTTGATTTACTTGGTCCTTTAAATCCTGTATAGCCCCTTCAAGTTTCTCTCTATCTTTTTGAGTAGGAGTAATTATTTTTAATACTTTTTTTTCAATGTCACCAGATGGTTGCATATTTCATTCATCCTTGATGAAATGATCCAATAGGAATATTATTGCTAGGGCTAACAAAGCGCCACATATTACATCCGTAATCCAATGTATGGCTAAATAGATAACTGATATGATGACAGATGCCGTGCAGAAATATGTAAAATAGGATAATTTTTTATTTCCAGTCAAATGAACAGATCGCGCTATCAGAATGGACATAGCAACATGCAGAGACGGCAAACAATTATTCTGAGTGGTAGTAGTGTAAAAAAAATTTTCAACTGCTGGGATCACATTGTTGAGTGCAGATTCTAAATTATAAAACGTGTAAACATTGGTTATGGGCATAAAAAGGTAGAATGGAAGTGCAATACTGTATATCAGCAGCAGTCCATACGCAAGTGTTTTCATCGCTTTTTTTTCATCGGTTGCAACGAAATAGATTGGCGAAAACCAAAGCGTAAATGGGTAAACTGCAATATATATAATAACAAAAAAGTAAATTATAGCCGGCGTCCAATACTGTGAAAACAGGTATACTATGTTACCCTCAATATGTTGGATGTTATTGGCAAAATCGTACCCAATCCATTCTGTCACAGCGGAATCGATTATGTTTACCTCGATTAAATGAAAAAGTACGACCCCAACGATGATTAATAGATATAAAAGCTGTTCTTTGAAGGTCCTGTAAAACTCGGCAATGCTTGTTTTGTAAACCTTCTTTGGCATAAATACAATAAGACCAATGATGAGCAATATGAGGTTAATCAAACCTAGGAAAATTAACCACGACTCTACGACGTTTATCGCCTCCATATCTACAATCTTACATCTTTTAGATTTGTATAAATCGGTCCTTTTGGAGTAAGTTCGCTCTTTTTCAATTTTATTGAATCAACGTTGATTTCTGCAAACTCAAAATCCTTGTATTTTTCGATTATCTGTAAGAGTTTGTCTTTGTTTTGGGCAGATCGAACACGTGCGATTGTTAGATGGGCAGAAAACTTTCTTTTTTCTTTTTTAAATCCCATCTTGTGTAATTGCTCATCAATTTTCTGTGCAATGCCCTCCAGTTGTTCCCATTGTTTGATGCCTAGCCATATAACTTTTATATAGTTTTGATTTGGAAAAACACCTGCCCCATTTAACTTAATGTTAAACGGCTCGATATTCTGTGTGGCATCATTTATTATCCCATCAATTTCCTCTATCAAGTCTTCATTAGTATCTCCTAGAAACTTAAGGGTGATATGAACATTTTCAGGTTCTACAAGTTTTATATTCGCTCCTGTATCCTTTATTTCCTTTTCAAACTCCAGTAATTTTGGAAAGACATCAATATCTACAGCTATAAATCCTCTAAATTGTGACATTTTACCCACTCAATGCTTTACATTCCTAATGTTCCACCCATATAAAACATATGTTATTTCTGCCATGTAGCTACGTATAACAGCAGTTTTTGCCCTGTTCGATAACGAATGTCAAACAACCTTTATATTCCAATATTTAGAAAAACAGTTGTTGCGGGTGAGCAAAAAATGAGGAACACTGATTTTAAAAAACGAGTCAAGGGATACATAGATTTAATCCGTCCATTTACATTACTTGCACCGATTATTGTATCGATGTGTATAATGGTTGCAAGTTTCTTTTATTCTGGAAAAACAGGCAACATTACTATGCTGTTGTGGAGTACAATCCTTCCTGCAAGTTTTACCCTTGCTGTATTAAATGCAGCATCAAATGCATTAAATCAGGCTGCCGATGTCAAAACTGATAAAATATCTAAGTCATACCGACCGTTGCCTAGAGGATTAGTGTCTATAGGTCAGGCCAAAACATTATCTGCTGTTTTGTATCTCTTGGCATTTTACATGTCCACAACTATTAACATTATGTTTACTATCTTTGTCCTTTCGATAGCAGTATTCACGGTAACCTACTCAATCCCTCCTAGACTGAAGGACTTTTTGTTCTTCAATCAGATGTGGGTTGCAATTCCTAGAGGATTGTTAGGTGTATTGGCATCGTGGAGTGTTTTTGCAAACTCGTTACAACCAGTACCTGTGGCCATCGGGCTCATAGCCATGTTCTTTTTGATCGGTGGTTCCATTACTAAAGAGATAACAGACAGCGATGCTGATAAAAAAACGGGTACTCGCACCTTAGTTAATACATTTGGAGTTAAAAAAGCGGCTTTAATGGCTTTACCATTTATGTTTTTTCCATTTGTTATGATTCCTGTTTTAATTGATAATGGCATATTGGATTCATATCTATGGCTCCTAACATTTTTAGCAGTGCCTGGCTATTTCATATTTTATTTGATGATTCGAGACGATAAAAAAAGTAAGTTTTTGGAGAATACTTCTGCATGGACATTGATGTATGTAACCTATTTTTTCTTTGCGTTTAGTTTTTCAGTTCTTACAGTTATAGGTTCAGTTATTTCATGATTGGAATACGATTTAATATTGATGTTTTGATTGATACAATTCTCCCTTAGACGTGTTAATAACAGTTATGAAAAATAAATTGTAATAAATTTTTGGGAAAAATATAAGACCTGTAAAATGTTTACATGTTTCGGTGAGAATATGGGAATAGGGGAGGAAGATTTACAGATCAATAAGATTGAATTTGAACTAAATAGAAAAACCCTAATATTGATTCTTGTAGTTATAGGGCTCAGTATAATAATATCCGGATGTTTATCGCATACATTTTCGGATTCCTTTATTACAATTTTGTGCAGCCTGGTAATTGGAGCCACCATTGGAGTTTTACTTAACTACTTTATAATAAGTTCACATGAAATCTTTAAAAAGGCAAATATTGAAACATCGAAAAAAGGAGATACAGGAGAGATTCATACAGTAATGAAAATGGAATAAACAATACTTTTTTGCTATCCGCCACTAATTATATGAATAACATCAATTTTGGAATTATCGGGAACTATTACATTTGAAAAATCTGATCTGGGGATGACTTGATTATTAATTTTTACAACGACAAGAGGAAAGGTGTATTTTATTCTTCTAAGCAAATGTTTGATAGTTTCGTTTTCCGCCCAGTCGACCTTTCTACCGTTTACCTCAATACTCACTTGTCTTCACCCAGTATGATCTCAAGTGCCAAATTTGCCTCCCAGTTTGCTATGAGACAAACACGTGGTGCCATAAGTATGTCATCTTCACTTGAAGGGGCATCCTCGTCGTAGCACATGTATAGTTTCCCTAAACGTTTTGTAATAATTCTATCAGAATGTCCATAACCGGTGACTCCAGATGCAGCAACAACAGGTTTTTCAGGAAGATTTGATAATATTTCTTCAATAAATTCCGTTTTTGTAGTAGCATTGTCTAGTGCTTCTATCACGACGTCAACCTCTTTGAATGTCCCATCCATTGAACCTTTCTTTAATTTTAGGTTATAAGTTTCAACTTTAACATTTGAATCAATTCTACCTATGTTTTCTTTTATTGCATCTACCTTTGTTTTACCAATTTGATCCAAAAAATAATACTGTCTGTCTAAATTGCTTCCCTCAACTTTGTCGAAATCAACGAGTACTAACCGTCCAATTCCAGCACGAGCAAGGGCAACTGCTGCATTGGAGCCAAGACCGCCAACCCCTGCTATTCCAACACTTGCATTTCTAAGTTTTTTCTTTACTTTATCAAATTTAGCTCTGTTCATATAGATGGCATTTCCTTTTTTGTAGCCTACTTTTATCAATTCAATGGAAATCATCTATTTCGTCTTAATATTTTTGGAGGTTTTTAACAATAACAAAAATAATCCATTTTCACTAGTGGGAATTAATGGGGGCAATGGTGTTTAAAACTGTCTCATGCATATGGTAATACGTTGTCACTACAATTTTTGATGGTTGTTTTCAGGTGCATACCTACCTGCAAAAAAACTATTTAAAGCTCCTTGTGATTTTCTGATTTGGAAGGAATTGAGTGCTGGTAGTTTTTAAGTGCATCCCATCCTATTTCCTATTGCCAGCACTCCTCCATCTACGGAGTGTAATCTAATTTTTTAATATTCCACGATGTCAACGATGAAACCTTCTTCAGCCTAAGTTCACTATTGCCTATTGTTTTTAGTAATGCAGTTATAAAATCTGAATACAATCGTTTTTGGTGAACTAAAATCAATTTGTACGTAATCGAACAATAATACCTAACCATAAAACCCAATCCAACAGCAGTTTAAGT
>DAOWHD010000017.1 GCA_030641605.1 Thermoplasmata archaeon | reverse complement strand
TTTTTTAAGGAAATCAGAGAATCTACTGAATATTATCTAATTTTTACTCTCGAAAATAAAATCAGTAAAGATATTTCATCGTTATATTCTGAAGAAATTCGGAGAAAAAAGGATTTATTTAACCGGACAGGCCTATCAAGTGATGTTGAAAAACTGGTTTTATCAACCGATAATTTTGTTGTAAGAAAAGGGGCAGGTAAATCAGTTATTGCAGGGTACCATTGGTTTGGAGATTGGGGGCGAGATACGTTGATATCCTTGCCAGGAATTGCACTTGTAACGGGCAGGTTCGGTATTGCAAAAGAAATTTTGCAGGGATTGAAAGAGTTTTGTCATAACGGTTTAATCCCAAATGTTTTTATGGACCAAAATTCTGAAGCAGTATACAATACGGTGGATGCATCATTATGGTATATAGACCGCGTATTCCAATATCTCAAGTATACAAATGATCGTGTTTTTCTTAATGAGCTATGGCATACGTTGGAGTCGATTATTGATGCTTATGTAGGCGGGACAGACTATGGCATTTGCATGGATGCCGATTTCCTTATAAGCCATAAACCTGGGCTCACATGGATGGATGTAAAACTCGGCGACTATTATCCAACGCCCCGAACGAGAAAGGCAGTAGAAATTCAGGCATTGTGGTACAATGCACTTAGAATTATGAGCAAACTTGCAAGAATGTCGGGAAAAGAAGACGATTACTATAATTTGTCAGAAGAAGTAAAAGAAAGTTTTAATTCACAGTTTAATCAACAATATGATGTGATTGATAGCAAGGATTTGTCATTTAGGCCCAATCAAATATTCCTTGTCTCTCTTGATTTTCCTATGATTGATAATACACTGCAGGAGAAAATTGTTAAAGAGGTTCAAAAAAAATTAGTCACCATTTTTGGATTGCGAACGTTATCGCCTGATGATTCAAGATATAAGAAAAGCTATCTTGGCGAGTATAACCGAGATATTGCCTATCATAATGGAACGGTATGGCCATGGTTAATGGGACCATTTATCAAATCCTTTGTTAAAGTAAAAAACCATGAATTGACATGGAGAAAACATGCATTTGAGAATTTTCTAAAACCTATGTTTCATGTGTTTGGCAAGAATTGGGATGGCTCGATATATGAGATATTTGATGGGAATCCTCCATATGCTCCTAGAGGGTGTATAACACAGGCTTGGAGCGTAGCTGAAATACTTCGTGCATGGGTCGAAGATATTAAAAATATCTCCCCAATGTATGAGGATATCTTTACCTCACATAAAATACGCGTTTAATACGTATTGTTGAACCATCCTATTTGTGTTAAAAAAGGATCCATTGATTGCAATACAACTCCTCATCGTCCGTATCCAGTTATCTCTATCATTGTAGAATTTGGGCATTATCCATGTTTCAAGTTTATTGTAAAGATCATTTCTATCAACATCATCATCAGATTCATTATCTTCTGTTTTTTCTGGACCAATTGACCATCCTGTAATATTTTCTATACATCCCTCAAGCCACCAACCATCAAGAGTGCCAAACTGTGGAACTCCGTTGTGCGCAGCTTTCATTCCTGAAGTTCCTGAAGCTTCTCGCGGTCGTCTAGGTGTGTTTAACCAGAGATCAGTTCCAGCGGTCATCATTTTGCCAATAGTCATGTTGTAGTTGTGAATAAAAATTATTTTTACTTTGCCTCTGATTGTTTTCATAGTTTCGAATATCTTTTTTATTGATTCCTTGCCAGATTCATCCTTTGGATGTGCCTTTCCAGCATATATAATCTGCAAAGGTCCTACTTTTTCGGCAATTTCTTCTAGCCGCTTACGATCTGAAATCAGCAGTTCAGGCCTTTTGTAGGCGGTTTGTCTACGGGCAAATCCTATTGTAAAATCATCATAGTTCATACCTACATTGTATCTTTCGTTAACAAAATCAATAAGCTTTTTCTTCGCGTCCATGTGGGCATGCCATATTTCTTCTTTATTTATGCTAAAAGCAGATCTAAGAACATATGGATCTGAACGCCAGCAAGGCATATGTTTATCAAAAAGTTTTTGAAAAGGTTCAGAAACCCACGTGGCTGTATGGACTCCATTTGTAATGGAATCTATGGAATGACCCGGAAACATTAATTGCGACACCTCTCCATGTTTCTTTGCAACGCCATTGACGTAATGGCTGAAAAATAATGCAAGTCTGGTCATATTTAACCTATTTTCAAATATAATTTCCTTGAGAATGGAGTCTGGAAGGATGTCACCTATCATTGGTTTGGCATAAGAAAGTTCAAATTGATCGTGCCCGGCAGCCACAGGGGTGTGAGTGGTAAATACACATTGTTCACGTACTTTTTCGACATCATTTAACTGGCGATATAGTTCAAGAGTCCCAAGAGCAGCATGCCCCTCGTTCATATGATACTTATCGATTGTATCATACCCTAAAGCATGAAGCATCCGAATGCCGCCTATACCAAGAATGATTTCTTGTGCAAGGCGATATTTATTGTCGCCACCATACAGATGTTTTGTAAGGTTTCTGTCCCATTCACTGTTTCCCTCTACATTTGAATCAAGGAAAAAGACTGGTATTATGTAGCCATTTATACCTTCGAATCGGTAAAGCCAGGCACGAATGTCAATATCTCTTCCCTCAATCGTCACAGTAGTTTTACTTGGAAGTAACTTCAGAAAATTTGAAACGGAAAAGTTTGCAGGGAGCTCTGTCTGATTCCCGTCTTTGTCAAGCTTTTGATAAAAATAACCATTTTCAGAAAGTAATGTAATGCCTACCAATGGTATGTTTAAATCGGCGCATGATTTAATTGTGTCACCGGCTAAAACGCCAAGCCCGCCACTGTAAGTAGGCATGCGTTTGTCAATTCCTATTTCCATTGAAAAATAGGCGATTTTTGGTTTCCCTTCGAGATCGGCTATACGGATTTTTTTATGTGATTTTTTACTAAGTTCTTCATCCATCCTTTTCTTCCACCGTTTGGCTTACTGTGACATGATTTTTAGGGGGATATTATTACAATGATTTATAACTTATCTTTCGTTTCGCTACGGCTGATTTTTATAATATTGCTATTTCACCACAGGCTCACTGTTTCATTACGTTAAGAATGGTTGCATTTATAAACCTGTTTGAAATATATAACTTGAAGAATTTGGTTTGGTGGTGTTAGTATAATTGAAAAAAGGTGTGATATGTGTAATCGCAAGATCGCTCTAGATGAAAACCCTTCAGGAATGGTATTTGGTGATAAACACTTTTTATGCGAGGACTGTTACGATACACATTCAGAGGAAGAGTTGGATAATTGGATGCAAACTACAATGCAACATCCTTCTAGAGGTATGCCTATAGCTCTTTGGCTTATACATGAGCAAAACAAAGATAAAACCATAATGTCAATATTGGCTAAAAAATAAAATACTGTTGCTGAAGAGCCTATCGAAAATCTATATCGCTAGATTTTTCTATGATTGCAGCATATTTGACCGAAAATAGAATATTTATGAAAATCCTTTTTAGAGTCTAGTGTATTTAGCAAGTTATGTTCATCATAAAACTTGGCGGCAGTGTGATAACTAAAAAATCGAAGCAAGAATGCTTTCGGCAGAATGTAATGGACAATTTGGCCGAGGAAATCAATAAGGCGGGCAAAGAAGTTATATTGGTTCACGGTGCAGGTTCCTTTGGTCATATCCTTGCAAAACAATATGAATTGAACGGCGGATACAAAAACAATAGTCAAATCAAAGGTTTTTCCCTTACTCATGCAATGGTCCAAAAATTAGACTCTCTTGTTCTAAATTCTCTAAACGATCATGGAGTCCCTGCTGTTTCAATAGCTCCACATTCAATATTAAAGCTTGATAATCATAATTTGTATGAGATGAATTACAAGATTTTTGAGGATTATTTGGATAAGCACTTCACTCCAGTAACATTTGGTGATGTGGCATTGGATAAAAAACTTGGTTTTTCAATTTGCTCTGGGGATTTACTTGTTAAAGCACTTGCAGAACATTTCAAACCAGAAAAAGCAATATTTGTATTAGATGAAGATGGTCTTTATACTTCAAACCCTAAGACGGATGAAAATGCAGAATTTATAGATTCGATAACACCCGAGAAATTAAAAAGATTAACTACGTCTTTGGATGATCATGCTGATGTCACTCAGGGAATGAAGGGAAAGATTAACACAATCAGTGAGTTGGCTGGGAGCGGCATTGACACTGTTTTACTAAACGGTAATAAACGTGAACGACTATACAAGACATTAATCGGAGAAAAAACTAAAATCACTATTGTTCGTGGAGGCAAGAGATGAATCAGACTGAAAGTAGAAAGGACGAGCATGTGAGAATTGCAATAGAGGAAAATGTCTCAACAAGTCATAATTATTGGGATGACGTAAAACTTGTGCACAATGCTCTTCCAGAGATTAATAAAAGTGATATAGATATTTCTACGAAATTATTTGGGAAAAAATTGGGGGCACCATTGATTGTTGCTAGTATGACTGGCGGTTATGACAAAGCTAAAAAAATTAATGAAAATCTTGCCGCTGCAGCAGAAAAATACCAGATAGGAATGGGCGTTGGTTCTCAGAGAGCAGCACTCGAGAAACCGGAATTGAAAGAAACCTATGGTATTGTTAAGGACTATGATGTTCCTCTGCGTTTTGCAAATATCGGAGCGTCTCAGATTGTTTCATGGGGGCATAAGAAAACACTTGGTAATGCACAGAAAATGATTGATATGATTGATGCACATGTCTTTATCGTTTGTCTAAATTTTTTGCAAGAGGCGGTAATGTCTGAAGGAGAATCAAATGCAAAAGGATGTTTTGATGCAATAAAAAAACTTGCAGAAGATCTCGATACTCCTGTAGTTGTAAAGGAATCAGGTGCAGGAATTTCATTTGATGTTGCTAGTAGGCTTTCAAAAACAAAAATAGCGGGAATTGATGTAGGTGGTGCAGGTGGCACGTCCTTTGCTGCGATAGAACATTATCGTTCTAAACTGAGATTTGATAGACTTCATGAGAGGGGAGGTAAAACATTCTGGGATTGGGGCATTCCTACACCAAAATGCATACTTGATGCTGGTGATGCAACTGATTGGAAGTTACCTATAATTGCGACTGGTGGCATTAGAAACGGTTTGGATGTTGCTAAGGCGATAGCCCTAGGCGCAAGTTGTGCAGGAGTGGCACATACATTTCTTGAACCGGCAACCAAGAGTAAACATTCTGCACTTTTTGAGGTTGAGGTGATTGTTAAAGAACTGAGGGCTGCAATGTTTTTAGTTGGTGTGGATAGAGTTTCAAAAATGGCCGATATTGGTGCAGAATATGGATTTAAAAAATGAATTAAGGAAAAGAGTAGATGTGTTTAACATAGAACTCAAAAAATATTTGGAAAATGGCCGTCCCAAAATTCTTTATGATGCTGCGAGACATCTTCCCATGGCTGGTGGCAAAAGACTGAGGCCGGCCATATCTATGATATCCTGTGAAGCTGTTTCAGGAGATATGAAACAAGTTATGCCGCTTGCAGTGTCCCTTGAACTAATTCACAATTTCACGCTTGTTCATGATGATATAATGGACAAATCACATTTGAGGAGAAATGCACCAACAGTGCATATTGAATATGGGGAACCTACTGCAATAATAGCAGGAGATCTTTTGTTTGCCAAAGCCTTTGAAATTATGCACGATTTCCCTGGCGACCCTGCTGTTTTCAAAAAATTGGATTCAGGTCTTGTAAGAAGCATTCGCGAGGTATGTGAAGGCCAGCAACTCGATATGGAATTTGAAAAAAGACATAATGTTTCAGAGGAAGAATATCTAGAGATGATAAGAAAAAAGACATCTTCATTGTTCATAATTGCAGCAGAGGGTGGTGCACTTGCGGGTGGAGGAACAGCAGAAGAGGTTAAGGACATGAATGCATATGGAGAATTTCTAGGACTTGCTTTTCAAATAAGGGACGATTATCTTGATATGAGTAGCGATGAAGAGACGCTTGGAAAAGATATTGGTAATGACATCAGAAACGGTAAAAAAACACTTATTGCAGTTCACTCTTTGAATAATGCTTCCGGAGATGATAAAAAACTTTTGGAGAATATATTTGGTAATAGAGATGCTTCGGAACGGGATGTCAAAAAAGTATATGATTTGTTTGAAGAGTTGGGATCAGTTGAATATGCAAAAAATACTGCTTTGGAGTATAGTGGTCGGGCAAAAAAAGCCCTGGATACTTTGCGAGATTCAGATGCAAAACAAGTTTTAATGGAACTTGCAGAATATTCTATAAAACGAGAGAAGTAGTATTATGTCAACTGATGAGATACAAGAAACTGCAAGAAAATACGCACTTCGGAATGCTGTTCAATTTGATGGAAAGGCAAATGCAAAATCAGTGATAGGAAATGTAATTGGTGTTTTACAAAAAAAGGGATTCAACCCGAGAGATATTGTCCCAATAGTTAATTCTGTTGTTAAGGGAATTAATAAAATTCCGTTGGAAAAGCAGATTTCTGAGTTGGAAAAAATAGCACCCGAACTTCTTAAAAAAGAAAAGAAACAAAGAGATTTTTCTTTACCTGAACTTCCAGAGGCAGAAAAAGGAAAGGTGGTTACTCGATTTCCCCCAGAACCTAATGGATATTTACACATTGGTCATGCTAAGGCAGCTATTGTTGATTATGAATATGCAAAGAGATATGATGGAAAGTTCATCTTACGTTTTGATGATACGAATCCTGAGAATGCTCATCTTGAGTTTTATGATGCACAGAAGAGAGATCTCAAATGGCTTGGTATAGAATGGGATGAAGAATATTGCGCATCAAATAATCTTGAGAAACACTATAAACTAGCAGAGCAGTTGATAAATCAAGGAGATGCATACATTTGCAATTGCCCACCGGATGTAGTTAAAGATGGGCGTTTTCATGGAGAAGAGTGCAATTGCAGGCGCAATTCGCCTGGAGAAAATATCGATCTTTGGAAAGATATACTTTCTTCTTCATTAGAGAGCATGGTCCTTAGACTTAAAGGAGATATGACTTCTGACAATACTGCAATGCGCGATCCAACCCTGTTTAGAATTATTGATAAGCCACATCCGCTGCACGGAGACAAATATCGCGTGTGGCCTACCTATGATTTTGCAGGTGCGGTGGAAGATAGTATAGGTGGGGTGACGCATCCATTTCGTACAAAGGAATATGAGCTCCGTGATGAATGTTATTTTTATCTTCTAGATCTCCTTGGATTAAGAAAGCCACATCTTTTGGAATTTGCCCGTCTTTCCATAGAAGGCATGCCTGTTTCAAAACGCAAAATAAAACCGCTAATTGAAGATGGATCGGTTTTAGGATATGATGATATCAGACTTCCAACTCTTAGGGGATTGGAAAAACGGGGTATATTGCCTGAAGCCATCAAACGATTTGTTTTGACTCAGGGAATCTCTAAGGTTGAATCGACTGTTACATTTGGTCTTGTGGAAGCAGCTAATCGTAAGATATTAGACCCGATAACAAAACGCTATTTTTTTGTGAAGGACCCTGTACAGCTGGTTGTTCAGAATGCTCCTGCAATGGAAAAATCAATAAGTTTACATCCAAACGATAAAAAATTTGGAAGTAGAACAGTAAAGACCGGTAATACATTTTATGTTCCAGAGGAAGACATTGAAAAGATGAAAATTGGAGAAATATTTAGATTAAAAGATCTCTTTAATGTTGAAATAAAAGAAAAAAATGACGTTGTTATTGCAGAATATGCAGGTGAGGAGCTAATGCCCGATTCAGCTAAGATTCAATGGACAACTGACAAATATATTAAAATGGATGTTTTTATTTCACACCCTCTTTTTAAGGAGGGAAAATACAATCCAGATAGTCTTGAAAAAGTACAGGGATTTGCTGAAGAGGCAGCCTCATCCATAGAGAATGGTGAAATTATACAGTTTGAACGGTTTGGTTTTGTGAGAATTGAAAATACAAAAAACCAGATAGTCGGATTTTTTACACATAAGTAAACTTTTTAAATTAGAATGCATTTTGGGTATTCAGATTGGATGCAAGAATTAGAGGATGGGATAGTATGTACTATTTGAGAAAAATATCGACAGTTTTGATTCTGTCTTTTTTGTTTTTCCTAACAGGAACTGTTGTTACTGCAGGAAGTAGCTTTAATATGCCTAACGTTGGCGCATCTATTGCAGTGGTGATAGCGGCGGTAGCACTTGTTATTGCAGTTATTACTGCAGGCGGTATAAAGTATGTAACGCCAGAGAATGTTCTTAGCACAGAAGTTAGAAAGAGCCTGTATGAGTATATCGATGAGTACCCTGGATCTCATCTTCGAGAGATAGCACGGGAACTGGATTTAAAACCAAGCAATGCTGCATGGCATTTACGTAAACTAGAACAGACGAACCTAGTAAGAAGTAGGGCTATTGGCGGAAAGAAGGTTTTTTATCTTGTCGAGGGCGGTATTAATGCAAGGAGAGAAGCCGTTGCCGAATCTATCCTAAGAAACGATAACGCTCGCGACATTATGTTGTATCTAAAGAACAATCCGGGTAAACATCTACTTGAAATCGCTCATGCTCTAAAACTTAATCATCATACTGTGAAGTGGCATATCAAAAAAATGTATATGGCCGAATTGGTTGAAGGTGACACAAGCAATTCCACTTATCCAGTATACTACGCAACAGATATTGGTATTCAAGCAGTACAAAATCTTTCGGGGCGGCAATCTAAAAAAATGGGTAGAGCAGCATCCTAGAATTATATTCGTCCAATATCTACCACTTCAACACTATCAGCATTTTCGATTTTGGAAAGAATTTCTACAACAGGATCCAATCCACCTTCTGAATCAGGAACTGCCACGTTAATATCCAATCCTTTTAAACCAAACGCAACATTTTTTATATCAATTTTTCCAAGCCTTACCGGAGCTTCTACGGCATTTTTTACATCGTCTATTATCTTGTTAAGTTTCTCATCGCTTATTACTCCACTTGGCATGATACGTATAAGTGCTATTACTTCCCCCATGTTTTTTCCTCCTAAGGTCCTGTGAATCCACATTCTGGGCAAACGTATTTCACATTTTGCTCTCTGCAGCTACCGCATCTTCCAATAATTGTGTCGCACGTTGGGCATATGAACGTTGTTGATCCTTTTTCAATAAGCCCTTTTCCACATGAAATACATCTTTCTGCCTTGTTCATAGGATGTGCTGAATAACATATCTATTATTAAAATGTGACGCCTGCCTCCCTTATCATAAAATATTATTTTTGCTTTTTAATAGCATCCAAAGAAAACGATGCAACCGATTTGAATATCCTGTATTGAAATATTGATCCTACGATGAGATTGACATGAAACGTGATAAATCTAAAAATTAAAATGAAGATGCCAATAAGGGATGATCCAATGAGTACACTGTAAAGACCTGCAACACAGCCTTCAGTGACACCAGCGCTTCCAGGCGTTGTTGGCATCATGATAATCACTATTAATAGCACCTGGGCTGCATAGGATGGAACAAAAAAGGGCTCTAGTCTCAAACCTAGAAAAATCATTGATGGTATCATAAATATTGTTACCCAGTATGCAATGGTGAGACTACCAGCTATGAGAAATGCCTTTTTTCCTTCTGAAACAAAAAACGTCATGCATTTATGAAAGTTGTCTACCTCTATGTTTATTTTGTATACAATTGATTCATCACTCTCACTTTTCTTTAAAAATCTTCTTAATTTAGAACTGATAAAAATCAAAAAAGATTTCGTTTTTTCAGGATATTTTATCGTGATGGCAAATAATCCTATGCCAATCGAAAATACGATTACTCCTATCGTCAGTCCAATCTGTATAAAACCAATGTCGATATATTCTCTAAAAATTAAAAATGCAAAAGGAACGCATAGCAGAATAAATATTGCATCAAGAAGTCTTTCTCCCAGCACAGAAGCAGTTGCTGCACCGATACTCAGACCATCTTTGTTTAAAAGATAGATTCGTACAGGCTCACCTCCAGCCATTGAAGGAGTAACGCCGGCAAGAAACAGATTGGCAATGACAATTTTGGTGGATTCCCACAAACCAATAGTCACGTTTTTCTCACTTGCATTGCTCAGCACTTTTAGACGAGCACCCCATATAATCCATGAGAAGATTTGCAATAGAAGAGCAACTGCAAAAAATTCGTATCGTATTGACGTGTTTGCTAAATAATTAAACGTTTCTGCATCTATTGTAAAGAGCAAAATGAGTACAATAATAGCAATACTAAATATAACACTAAGAATGATAGAAAACTTCATTGTTTTTGGTTTTTTTTCCTTGTTAGCCACAAAACGATATTTTAGGAATGATTTATGTTACTTGTGGTTTTAAAAATGTTGAAAGGAACTCGCCTAGGTTTTCTCAAGAATTATTTCAAACATCCCTTTATACATCCCGCCGTGTGTCCAATTTGTTGATAATGTTTGGTCAACAGCTGTAAATTCATCTGTTGTAACAACACTCTTGAAATCTCCCCTGATACTAAACCCATCAAAATGTAGCTGTTTATTGCTTTTCTTTT
>DAOWHD010000035.1 GCA_030641605.1 Thermoplasmata archaeon | reverse complement strand
GCACAGTTTAATAATGCATTAAGTAAGGGCCAATCTGCAACAGCATCACTGCCGTCTTTCATACTTTCGGTTTCTCTATATGGTGAGGCAACACTGCCGCCATCTAAATGATCCCTTGTTATGGCAACAGGGCCTATTTCTTTATCTCTTACCATCCTATTGATGACAAGTGCAAATTTTTCCCTTTCGCCATATCCAAGCCAGCAAACTCTAGAGGGGAGTCCCTCCCACGGGAGATATTTTTCTGCAAGTTTAATCCAATTGGATAAGACATCATCGTCTGGAAACATCTTGGTAACTGCCTTGTCTGTTTTCAGAATATCATCAGGATCTCCAGACAATGCAAGCCACCTAAATGGGCCCTGACCTATACAAAGCATAGGTCTTATATATGCAGGTACAAAGCCAGGATAATCAAATGCATTTTTAAGTCCAGCTTTCAATGCCTGTCCACGAAGATTGTTACCATAGTCAAAGACAATTGCTCCATTTTTATTGAACTTAATCATTGCGTTACAGTGATTTTTCATACTCGCCATAGACTGCTTGATGTATTCATTAGGGCTTTCTTTTCTAAGTTTAAAAGCCTCCTTTAAAGAATCACCGTAAAATCCAGAGGGGACATATCCATTAAGTTCATCATGTGCGGATGTTTGATCTGTTACTACATCTGGCTTAAAACCATCTCTAGCCAATTTGGGCAAAATATCAGCACAGTTACCCAAGACGCCGATTGCAAGTGCTTTCCCTTCTTCTTTGGCTGATTTAGCCATCTTTACTGCTTGATCGATATCCTTTACTTTTTCGTCACAGAAACCTGCATCTATTCTCCTATCAATTCTCTTTTCATCACATTCGATGGCGATACAAACACCACCTGCCATCTTAACTGCAAGAGGTTGGGCGCCTCCCATGCCGCCTATCCCGCCGGTTAGAACGATTTTCCCTTTCAGATTGCTGTTGAAATGCTTTTTTGCAAGTGCGGCAAAAGTTTCGTATGTTCCCTGAATTATCCCTTGGGTGCCAATATAACACCAGGATCCTGCAGTCATTTGGCCATACATAATGAGACCTAATTCCTCCAATTCGCGGAATTTTTCCCATGTACTCCAGTGGGGTACTATGTTGGAATTGGCCATAAGTACTCGCGGTGAATTTTTCCATGTTCTAAAAACAGCTACAGGTTTACCGGATTGAATGACCATTGTCTCGTCGTCTTCAAGATTTTTGAGAGTTTCTACAATTTTATCGTAGCATTCCCAGTTTCGTGCAGCCTTGCCTGTGCCACCATATATAATTAATTCTTCAGGCATCTCAGCATTTTCGAGATTGTTTTCTAGCATTCGTAGGATGGCTTCTTGTTTCCATCCCTTGCATCTGAGTTTCATTCCGGTTGTAGCTTTGATGTTTTTCCACATAAAAATCGAATTTTGCTATTGGAAAATATATACTTAAACCTTTTCGGGAAAAATTGCGATAATAAAGGAAGGATTGGCTGGCCTCACTAGGAGGGGATGGGATGCACTCTAACAAAAACTACCAGCCCGATTCCTTCCACTACAGACATATAATTGGTGCATATATATGCTTTTCGCTTGTAGGAATTATTTCGGAAGGTGGCAAGATACAACCTAAATTACACAATTTTGGTGCAGACTTATAACTTCCCTCTCCATGTAACTATGAGTTCGGTAATGCAAAAAAGATATACAGAAATTTGTTTTCCAAAGTACTGTACAGGATACTGGTCGGTGGTCTTGAGTTTCCTTGCTAAAACAGTAAGTTCACTCCTTAAAACATATTGAATTTTATCTTATAGACAACCATCAGTTTCAAAATGCTAATCGCTATTGACTACAGTAGGGATATACTTACTATGTTGTTCCCTCTAAGAATTATAGTGCCAAGCCGTCTCTTGGTTTCGCCATGGGTCTCTTCAACATCATTTAACACCATGTTCATGTATTCATCATAGCCTGAAAGTTTTCCCTCTACCGATCTCCCATCTTTTAAGAGAAGAGCCAGCTTCTGGTTTACTGCTTTTTCTAGTACATCTAAAGGTAATGCCATAGATGTGGTGAAACATATTTGCCTTTTTAAATTATTCCCCTTGAAATTCCTTGAAAAATGACAACAATTAAATGGTATATGTAGATTATAGGATTGCTCTAATTGGGGAGGAATAAAATATGGCAGATGAAAGGATTGTTCATGTGGTAGGAGTAGGAACTATTGGAGAACCATTGATCGGACTGCTTTGTGATGCTAAGGAAGATTTGGGAATTGATGAAGTGACTTTTTACAAGCATACTCCCAAACTAGTGGATAGACCCAAGGTTAAAGGTTTGATCAACAGAGGGGCTAATCTTGCTGTAAGCAGTAGTAAGTTAAACGACTTTCAGGAGCTTGGTACCGAACCAACATATGGTGCAGAGGAAGCTATAAAGCGTGCTTCTGTTGTTATTGATTGTACGCCTAAAGGCACTGGGTTGATGAATAAGGAAAAATATTACAATAAATACAAAAATAAGGTAAAAGGCTTTTTAGCACAGGGTTCTGAGTTCGGCTTTGGGAAGATGTATGCTTTAGGTGTCAATGATGATGCAATCAAACCTAGTGATAAATTCATCCACATTGTAAGTTGTAATACTCACAATATGGCGGTTCTTGTAAATACACTTGCTATAGAAAATAAAAAAAACCATCTTGTAGAAGGTAAATTTCTCTGTATTAGAAGAGCAAATGATATCAGTCAGGATAAAAACTTCATACCTTCGCCAGAAGTTGGTGTGCATGATGACGAACAGATGGGGACGCATCATGCAAGAGATATCTATCATCTCTTTGAAACATTGGGAATTAAACTTAATGTTTTTTCAAGTGCTTTAAAACTTAACACACAATATATGCATAGCATATGGTATGATATAAAACTTGATAAGAAGATAACAAAAGATGAAGTTATACAACGATTTACAGACAACCCTAGAGTGGCAATAACGCAAAAAAGATCGGCCAACTTGGTATTTTCATTTGGTAGAGACCACGGGCATTATGGTAGAATTCTTAATCAAACGGTTGCAGTTCTACCGTCTGTACATGTATTGAACGAAAATGAAGTAATTGGTTTTTGCTTCACGCCTCAGGATGGGAACTCATTGCTAAGCAGCATTTCTGCAACAGAGCGGTTTTTGTATCCTGACTCATATGAAGAAAAACTCAAGTGTCTAGGAACATTTCTGTTACAAGAAGTGTAGTCTTCAATGTGGTAGGAAGGCTATTTCAATATGCCATCGATTTGCCCGGAATGTAATTTTAATGCTAGCTAGTATTGGCTAAATAAAATAGAGATGTTTAGGAAAATGGGAAATCATAGTAAAACCATAAGAGACTCAATTCATGGGAATATAAAAATTGGTGGTGTATTTCTCGATTTGTTGGGTGCTCCAGAAATTCAGCGTTTGCATAACGTTAAGCAATTGGGTCTTGCACATTTGGTATTTCCTGGAGCTCATCATACTAGACTAGAGCATTCTCTTGGCGCTTATAATATGGCCTTAAAAGCTTCTGAGATGTTGAATCTCGATGAAAGCGAGAGTGAACTTGTAACATGCGCTGCTTTATTACATGATATTGGTCATGGTCCTTTTTCACATACATTAGAATCTATTCTCAGAGATTCCCTTGATGTGAATCACGTTGATTTAACAGAGCGACTTCTTTTTGGAGAATATGAAATTTTCGATTCTAGAGAAAAAGAATTTATATCTTCTCCAAGCGTCCATGAAATACTTAGTAAAAACAATATAAATCAAAGATACGTAGCAGATATTATTAAGGGAAAAATGCTGGAGTACCCTTATTTAAGTCAACTTTTGGATAGTGCCATAGATGTGGATCAATTGGATTATCTTATTCGTGATGCCTATTATACTGGTGTTGCATATGGTATGATAGATATCGAGCGCTTTATACAGACGTTGGTTATTAATGATGACCGATTGGCAATTGCTAGGAAAGGCGTTGGAGTTGTAGAGAATATTTTGATGGCAAGGACTCTGATGTATTCTTCTGTGTATTTCCACAAAACGGTTCGTATAGCAGAGCTTATGCTTTCAAAATCCATTGAAATGATACCTAATGCAAAACCTTTAGATTTTTTTAAGATGACTGATGCAGAACTGGTAAATGATTTGAAAAATGAAGGCCCATTTCAAAATGAGATTGTTACCTATTTAAAGTATAGAGTGCTATTTAAACAGGCTTACCTACTTACTCATTCCAATTTAGACGAACAGAAAAATGAGATTGTAAAATCTTTAGAAGATGCAGGCTCCCGAAAAGAAAAGGAACGAGAAATTGAAGATGCTCTAAACATACCTCCTGGACACATAATAATAGATGTTCCTTATAGGGAACTTCATCAATCTGAACCAAGAATAGATCAGACAGATATAACAATTATCGATGGAAATGAGCAGAAATCATTGGATGAGTTTACTCCTGTGGCTGGAGCTGTCAGATCAAGAGTAATCCCTGATTGGGTTGTTATGGTAGTAACCGATGAAAAACATAGAGGTGTGGTATCAAAAAAAGCAGAAAAAATGTTATTTAGCTAAGTGCGTCTATATTATTTATTTGTGATTTACGTTGTGCATCACCGTAATTCATATATGCTACAATTACATCCTGTCGTAAGTGATTTTATCATGTCGAAAACCTCATGGGTAAGGATAGAAGAAATACTTGATGGAAAAAAGACGGAGAACATTGTTAATCTCCGTGGTTGGATATATCGAACGCGCAGTAGTGGAAACATTGTATTTGCCGTAATTAGGGATGCTACTGGCATACTTCAAGCAACTGTCAAAAAAGGCAATCTTTCTGATGAAGAGTTTGAAGATGCAAAAAAGGCGTTGGTTGAATCCTCTATAGAGTTAAAAGGTGATGTTAAAGAAGATAAACGAGCGCCAGGAGGCTATGAACTTCGGGTTACACGATTTAATGTTGTTCAATTCGCAGAGCCTTTTCCAATTGTAGAGGATCAAAGCCCAGAATTCCTTCTTGATCAGAGACATCTTTGGATTCGTTCTCAGAAACTCACTTCAGTGCTTAAAATCAGATCTACGGTTGTAGGTGCAATACACAAATTTTTCAGAGAAAGAGGCTATTTTGAATTTGATGCTCCGGTTTTACAACCAAATCAATGTGAGGGAGGTTCTACTCTTTTTGAGGTTAAATATTATGATAAAAAGACGTACCTTGCTCAGACCTGGCAGCTTTATGCCGAGGCAGCAGTTTTTTCGCTTGAGAAGATATACAATATGGGTCCAACTTTTCGTGCTGAAAAATCAAAGACATCTAGGCACTTGTCTGAGTTTTGGATGGCCGAGATGGAAGCAGCATGGATGGATTTATATGATATCACTGAGGTTGCTAAAGACGAGGTCAAATTTATCCTAAATGAGGTTCTAAAAAATAACAAAAATGATCTTGGTGTATTAGGGCGAGATATCAAAAAGCTGCAGCATATTGCAGATTCTAAATTTCCAACTATAACATATACTAAAGCACTTGAGATACTTAATGAAAAAGAAAATATGAATGTTGAGTGGGGAAAGGATCTTAGAACAATTGAAGAAAACAAACTTTTGAATCATTTCGATACACCAGTCGTCGTTACAAACTATCCTCTTGAAGTAATGGCATTTTATAAACCAAAAGATCCAAAAGATCCAAAAACAGCTCTTTGCTTTGATATGATTGCCCCAGAAGAGTATGGAGAAATAGTGGGCGGCTCGCAGCGAAGCATTGATATTGAATATATGAAAAGAAGGCTTAAAGAAACTGGAGAAAGCATAGAAAACTATGAATGGTATTTTGATCTCAGAAAATATGGGTCGGTTCCGCATTCAGGGTATGGTCTTGGCGTTGAAAGGCTTGTTTCATGGATCTGCAGTCTTGACAACATTAAAGATGCAATTCCATTTCCACGAACAATGTTGCGATTTAGACCGTAGGTGGCAGTATAATGAAATCAAAAGTGCATGTAGTAATATCAGGTAAAGTCCAGGGAGTATGGTTTAGGGCAAATACAAAAAACAAGGCAGAGCAGCTGCACGTAACTGG
>DAOWHD010000049.1 GCA_030641605.1 Thermoplasmata archaeon | reverse complement strand
GGAAAACGAAGGATTCTCCTTTAATTATTTCAAAAACCATCCATATCCGGTGGAGGAATACTGGGCATTCTTTAATGATGCGTTCTTCTACAACCCTCACAACGGAAAACAAAGTGAAAATCTTCCGCAACATTGGCTAATTATGCCGGAGTCCTAAGGATAAATCCTTCTAGTTTTTGCTTCTTTAGTTCGTCAAGTATTATCTTAGCAGGTCATCTTGCTACTGTGAGTATTCCCCCTTTTGATTTCATAATTAAACACACATTATCTTTTAATATTATTTCTACTGAGAGTGTTTTATCGTTTCAAAAATCTCTGATAATTCTGACATTTTACTGATAGTATAATCGGCCTTGATATTCATTCCGATAATAGTACAACCTGCAGCTTTCCCTGCTTCGATATCACTTTTTGTGTCACCAATTACAATGGTGCCGCCAGGCTTAACTTCCAATAATTTACAGGCTTTAAACACGATTTCTGGGTCGGGCTTTGCATGCCTTACATCATCACTGGTGACAACAGTATCAAAATATTTGTTAAGATCAAATTTTTCAAGTATTTTATGAGTTTGATATTTTGGCGTGTTGGTTATAATGCCCTTTTTATAGCCATTAAGTTTGTGGAGTGTAGACTTAACATTGGGATATAATTTCACCTGGTTCAGGTTTTTTTCGTATGAGTCATTACAAACCTTTACTGCTTTCTGGTCAACACCAATTATGTCTAAAGTATCATGGAGGTCATGGCCCCAATAATTTTCAATGAACTCATCTCGTGTTATCTTCTCATGGCCAAATTGATTCAAGGCAATATTTAGTGAGGCCAACCATGCATCAACAGAGTCAACAAGTACACCATCCATGTCAAATAGAATTGCTTCTGGTTTTATCTTCATATATTGTTTGCCTAACGTTGTGTATCAAAATGTTCTACAAAAATGTTATCTAGAAAATAACAATAATTTTTAAACAACATATGCATACGAGATCTGTAGTAAGTTATATGTTTGAATTAAAGGTTGTTTCAAAGAAGAGAAACGAGATGATTGATATCACAAACGATATTCAAAATATTGTAGATAAAAAAAACCTTCAAGAGGGCCATGTGATTATCTATGTACCCCATACAACGGCAGGAATTACGATAAATGAGGGTGTAGATCCTAATGTACAGCGGGACATCATTGAGACATTGAAAAGGACCGTTCCTGAGAGGGGAGACTATCATCATTCGGAGGGAAACAGCGATGCGCACATCAAGGCAAGCCTATTAGGATCATCAGTTACAATTCTTGTAGAAGATAATAGACTGATTTTAGGCACATGGCAACATATATTTTTCTATGAAGGGGATGGGCCAAGAAACCGTAGAGTATATGTAGACCTTGTCCCTCGCTAATAAAGTGGTGAAAACATGTTATATTACATCCATGGATATCTGTCCAGTCCGGAAGGCACAAAGGGGGCGTTGCTAAAAGAAAAACTGGATGTCAAACCTATTAAATATCGCGATTGCAAACCTGAGGATTTGGTGATAGTTGATTGCTTAAATCGCATACGTGATGAGATAAAAAACGACATAGAAGTAGTCCTAATCGGCTCATCTCTTGGAGGTTTTCTAGCTGCAAAAACTGCTCTCAAACAAACAAATGTCGGAAAACTAATACTTATCAACCCTGCAATAATCCCGCCACAGGTTGATATAAATACAATTCAGGGCATGCCAAAAAGAATCCTTGCCGATATGAAAGATAATCTGCTTTTCGAAAGAAAACTAGATGCTGAGATTTACATACTTTTGGGAACAGAGGATGATGTTGTCCCACACTTTTGGAGTATTGAATTTGCAAAAGCACAGGAAGCAAATGTTAAATTTTATCATGATGATCATCGTTTTGCAAATAACATTAATAATCTCCCAGATATTATTGCTAATATCATAGACCAAAAGCATTAATCCTTGAAATATATTACAGGTGTGGGTTTATAATGGAAGATATCTGGATTGAAAAATACCGGCCAAAAAAACTCGATGATATTGCCGGTCAAAGCAAAATAATCGAACGATTGAAGGCTTATGCAAAAACCAAGAGCGTACCACATCTTATTTTTGCAGGACCTGCAGGCACTGGTAAAACGACAAGCGCTATTGCACTTTCAAGAGAAGTATTTGGGGATACATGGAAACAAAATTTCAATGAATTAAACGCTAGTGATGAAAGAGGCATCAATACAATAAGGGGAAAGATCAAAGACTTCGCAAGAACGGCACCTATTGGAAAAAACCAATTTAAAATAATATTTCTGGACGAGGCGGATTCCCTAACAAATGATGCTCAATCAGCCCTTAGAAGAACAATAGAAAAATATACCCACATTTGTAGATTCATTCTTTCAGCGAATTACTCCTCAAAAATTATTGAGCCTATTCAATCTCGATGTACTGTTTTTAGATTCGGTCCAATTAAACCTGAGGATATTCAAAAATACATGCGTAAAATCGCTACAAAAGAAAAACTTGAAATTACGCAGGACGGTCTTGAAACACTTATCTTCGTATCTCGTGGTGATCTTAGAAAAGCAATAAATGTTTTGCAGGTGGGCGCATCAATCAGTAAAAAGATAACGGCAAAGTTACTGTATGAAACCAGTGCTACTGCAAAACCAGAGGATGTAAAAACATTGATCGACTCTGCGTTGTCAGGCGACTTTATGGCAGCACGAAATCAACTCTATGATCTTCTTTTAAACTATGGTTTAAGTGGAGAAGACATAATAAAACAAATCCACCAAACGATCTTTGATCTTGCAATTTCTGATGAAAGTAAAGTAAGACTCATAGAAAAAGCAGGAGAAACAGAGTTTAGACTGATTGAAGGCAGCAATGAACATATACAATTAGAAGCACTGCTTGCACAATTTGCCCTTGAAGGAGGCAAACTAAAGTAGTTTTGAAGTGAAGTCAGCAACTATTTTTTCTAAATCCTTTACAGTTTCCTTCCCTACTCCATATCTCACTCGAACAATTGGTTTACTAGAGTTTAATACTCGGTTCAGATCGATTGGTGTTCCGCTTACCACAACGTCGCATTCAGTATTGTTGATGGTTTCTTCTAGTTCACTTATTTGTTTCTTACCATATCCCATAGCTGGGAGAACACTTGTCAGGTGATTGTATTTGTTGAAGGTCTCGGTAATGGAACCTACTGCAAAATTTCTTGGGTCAATAATTTCTCCTGCATTGTTGTCATTTGCAGCAACAGTACCTGCACCATACTTCATACCACCGTGAGTTACTGTTGGCCCATCTTCAATTACAAGTACTTTTTTACCTGTAATTAGATTGCCTTCCTCAGCAATTACTGATGAAATGCCGTCAATGATTTGTGCTGAAGGGTTAACATTTTTTACGTTTTTACGAACTGTTTCAATATCCTCTTTGTTTGCAGTATTGGCCTTATTTATGATTACAACATCTGCTGATCTTATATTAACTTCTCCAGGATAATAAGATATTTCGTGGCCTGGACGGTGAGGATCGGCAAGAGTGATCAATAGATCTGGTTTGTAAAATGAGAAGTCATTGTTACCACCATCCCAAATAATTACATCTGCCTCTTTTTCTGCTTCACTCAGGATTTTTCCATAATCGACACCGGCAAAAATTACTCCATTCATGTCAATGTAGGGTTCATATTCTTCTCTTTCTTCAATTGTACAGTTGTATTTGTCTAAATCATCATAGCTTGCAAAACGCTGGCAAATTTGTGTTGTCAAATCTGCATCATAGGGCATTGGGTGTCTTATAGACGCAACCTTTAGTCCTTTTTTACGCAATATTTCAAATATTTTCCTAGATACTTGTGATTTTCCGCATCCTGTTCTAACTGCACATACAGCAATAAGTGGTTTTGTTGACTTAATCATAGTGCTTTCCGGTCCAAGCAATGTAAAATCGGCACCTGCTGCGTTCACTACTGCAGATTTTCTCATAACATATTCATATGGCAGATCGCTATATGCAAAAACGACCTCGTCGATGCCATTTTCTTTTATTAGCTCGGTTAATTTCTCTTCGGGGTATATTGGTATGCCATTGGGATACAGTTCGCCAGACAGTTCTGGTGGATATTTTCTTCCGGCAATATCAGGTATCTGCGTGGCTGTAAAGGCTACAACCTCATATTCGTTATTTTCTCTGTAGCACACATTAAAGTTGTGAAAGTCTCTGCCAGCTGCGCCCATTATAATTATTTTCTTTTTATCTGTCACAAATTAAGCCTCCAAATCTCTGACGGGTAGCATATGCCCGTTTAAAGAGTTTTCTGGATGAAAAATAGAAAGGATGAATCATCATTTAATTTTGCTCAAACTTTCTTGTTACTTCCTCAGCAACCTCTAGAGATGTATTGTTTCCACCGAGATCATAGGTTTTTACCTTGCCTTCCTTAATTACACTAGCTATTGCCTGATCCAGCTTTTTAGCATCGTTTTTCTCTCCAAGCCAGTCGAGCATTAGTTTAACTGATTGGATCATTGCTGTTGGATTTACTTTGTATTGCCCTGCATATTTTGGTGCAGAACCATGAGTCGGTTCAAAAACAGCGAAATCATCGCCGATATTTCCACTAGCTGCAAATCCTAGGCCCCCAACAAGTTGGGCAGAAAGATCTGAGATAATATCGCCAAACATATTGGATGATACCAAAACGTCATAGTCCTGTGGGTTTTTTATAAGCCACATGCACATCGCATCAACATTTGCTTCCCAAAGTTCAATGCCAGAATATTCCTTAGCAATCTTTCGTGCCTCTTGCACCATCATCCCACTTGTCTCCCTTATGACGTTTGGTTTTTCAACAAGTGTTACACTCTTGCGGTTATGCTCCTTTGCATATTCAAAGGCCTGACGGACAATATTTTGACAAGCTTTGCGCGTGAAAATACGAGTAGAAATTGCTAAATCTTTTAGTGGAGTATTTTCAAATTTTTTCATTTTTTTATGGATGCTCAATGCCTTGAAAATTTCCTCAGGCACTGGATAAAATTCAACACCAGCGTAAAGCCCCTCTGTGTTTTCTCTAAAAACAACAAGGTCGATATCATCACGGTAGTTTAATGGATTTCCTTCAAATGCTTTACATGGACGCAGATTTGTATGGAGATTAAATGTTTGCCTAAGCCTCACGATAGGACTTGAATAAACAAAACCTTTGTCTCTTAGCTCGGGTGAAAGTTCCTTTTGCGCTTCTTGATTGGGTTTTGAGGTAATTGCACCGAATAGGCCACAATCTGTTTCCTTCAAAAGATCAATAGTTCTTTTGGGTAATGGATCTCCCTCTTTTTTCCAGAATTCCCAACCGATATCTCCAGGTATATATTCGGCATCAAGATCTATGGCATCAAGAACGATTTTTGCAGCATCCATCACATCAATTCCAATGCCATCCCCAGGTAGCCAAGCTATATGATATTTTGCCATGGATGGAGAGTAATCGTGAGCTTGTTTTTAAAGGTTTTTAACCTGTAAAAAATCTATTTTTTAAGTTCGCCAAGTGTTGTAACCCTCTCAGCAAAAGCATTGTGTTTGTGAATAGATTCCTCACTCTCACTTTTGACTACAACTAGTACATCATCTGGAAGATTCTTATACTTCTTCAAAATTTCACTTAGAATATCTCTTACCACATCTTCAACAAATTTTGGATTTTTATGGGCGTCAAAAACAAGTTTACCTTCTTCCCCGCGTTTTAAAATACCAAAGGTTGGGCTACTAAACGACCTTTCTGTAATATCAATCAAATCATTTGCATCGACAGATTTCTCTTCGCCAGGCACTTCAATCATTAGTGTGGTGATGTTGCGTTGGTTATGAGTTGGAGGAACATCTTTTTTCTTATAATTGCCAATTTTTCTTATGACTTCCATGGCACACGGGCAGGCAGTCATCCCAATTACTTTCACGCCAATGAGTTTTTTTACATCTCCTGTCCTTTCTGCTCGTGCTTCAGCTACAAGCTTATATGGTTCAAGACCTTTTTTGCCGGATGGATAAGTTCTGTCTAGAAAATAGTCAGCTTCTGCCTTGATCTCTGAGTAGGTTGCATAGTCATGTTTTTTTAAAAGGAGTTTTGCTGCTTCAGCACAAAAGGTCTCAAGGTCAGAGACAGGTTTTTGGATATTCATATCAACGATTTCTGAAACCAGTTCAAGATTTCGAGACATATGACTTCCCTTTTGAGATGATGGAAGATCAACAAAAAGATCCATCTTTACAACTAGAGGGGTTATCTTCTCGTGATTTGGTCTTTTTATATTTACAAGCTTTTTTACTCCAGTTACTCCTACTCTAGTTAACTTGAAATTGGAGAGTGAGGGGCTAGATTGGACATCAGGAAGGTCTGTGGATTTGATTTGTAATCACCTGTACTTCAAATAAATACCATTAATATTAACGTTAGCGTTTAACCCAGTTTTGCAAAAAGTAAAATAAACCCCTTCATATTCAGGGAAGTAAAAATGCCGCTGTGGCTTAGAGGTATAGCGATTCCTTGGTAAGGAATAGGTCGTGGGTTCAATTCCCACCAGCGGCTTATTATATGAAGGTTAAAAGCCCCCAACGTATTTCTCTTTTTGATTAGTTGTGAATTCCCATTTCATGTTACAAGATAAACATGGAGGACAATCTTCTTAAAAATATATCCCTACAGTAAAATTTAAGGCATGTTATTCTATTACACATAT
>DAOWHD010000020.1 GCA_030641605.1 Thermoplasmata archaeon | reverse complement strand
AGTTAACCGTTTGTATTCTGTATTGTCGTGCTGAAGCTCGGTAGGTGATGTTGGAGACATTACGTTTGAAGTTGATGTATTTTTCTCTGAAAAGCTTAAAAAATAATAAAAGGATTAAATAGGACGTTGTATTAACGGCATGCATTGCAATTTGATGTATATTCGTCAATCGTCGAAAATGCTAACATCGCATTTAAATATATAGATATGATTAAATATTGTATGCTAGGAGCGAGATTAAATGGTAGAATTCGAGCAATATGTTGCTAAACTTGAAAAATGCATAAGCAAGTATATACCTCCAAAAGACACGTGGACTCCTGCAGATGAAGCTGTATACAAGCCACGAGATTTTTACCGTATTCCACTGAAAGAAGCAGAAGAAATGCAATTTAAGTCGATTAAATATGCGTTCAGTCATCATTATGAAAATAATGCATTTTATCATAACTTTTGCAAGGAACACAATATGTCTCCAACTGATATCAAAACATTAGATGATTTGGAGAAAATACCTCTTGTTCCTGATAAATTTTTTAAAGATTATCCTGCTGGAAAGGATTTTGCAACTTGGGTAGGAAACGTTTATACCGGCGATCTGCCAAAGATTGTTATAAAAAATCGTAGACCCTCATACGATGATGTGATTAATGCATTTAATAAGGCGGGACTTGCAGTCACATATAGTAGCGGAACAGGTGGGCGTCATACATTTATACCGCGAGATCAACGGACGTTTTATGCATCTGAATATGCAATTGCAAAATCACTTATTTCTATGATTTATCCATTCTGGGAACATGATTCATATGGATATGAATTGATGCCAAATCCTAAAAAAACAAATATATATGCGGGGAAGGTGTTGGAGGTATATTTTGATGCTATAAAAGATGTAAGTGTTGCAATTGATCGTGAGGTAAATACTAAATTAATTCAATTGACAATGGGTGGAGGAGGAATCAAAGGAAAAATAATTAGGCTTTTTTCAAAACGTGCATCGCACAAGATGATTGACGATATAATTAAATGGCTTGAAGAGCGTGAAAAAGCAAAGGACAAAATCACTCTTGTTGGTGCTCCGTTTATTTTGCTTTCGGTAATGAATAAATTGAAAAAAGAAGGGAGAAGTTTTGATTTTGGAGAACGCGGAGGCGTTGCTACTGGTGGTGGATGGAAGATTCAGGAGCATAATCGTGTTCCTGTTGCTGACTTCCGAAAGCAGGTAAAGGAGGTATTGGGCATTCCTGGCAAGTATTGTCTTGACGTTTATGGAATGGTTGAAGGCAATGGATGGATGGTTCATTGTCCAGAGGGGCATTATTTACATATTCCATATTCATATTACAAACCAATGGTTCTTGATGAGGAATTTAGACAGGTAGACTATGGTGAGTGGGGTCGTTTTGCATTTCTTGATGCTGCTGCAATGAGCTACCCTGGTTTTATAGTGACTGGTGACCAGGTTCGTCTATTGGAACATTGCCCGGTATGCGATCGCCCAGGCCCTGTTCTAGAGCCCGAGGTTAAACGTGTCCCAGGTGAAGAGATACGTGGTTGTGCTGAAGAGATGAGAAGCATGCTTTCCTCCGATCTTGGAAAGTGACATTATGACAAGTTTGCGAGAGATAAAGGAAAAGGGATATCTTCCTCCAAAACCGCTTCGGAGGTTGTTATTTACAGGATCGCTTATCCTAGGGAAAATGTTCATTACAAATTTGGATGCCATAAAAAAATTAAGCCAAATTGCGAATACTGGAAATCAATATGTCAGACCACCACCTCGGTATGAACTTCCTAAGTATGAGGAAGGGATGAAATATTGTGATTCAAATGAAAAATATCTAAGACCTACTCTTTTTTGTAATTCACATGCTCCAGAAGTAATTGCATTGGCACATAAATTGGGCGCATATAAAAAATCTGATAGGGAATTTGCAGAAGCAGCTTTTGAATTTGCAAAAAGAAAATTAACATTGGAAATGATGCCACTAGATGCCGTTGAGAACACAATCAGGCGCGGCGCAGGAACTTGTTTACATGAAATATCAGTATTTGTCGCGCTCTGTCGCGCTGCAGGCATAAAAGCACGATATAAGCTTTATTCCCTTACTATGATACAAGCATGGTCTGATGCTCTTATAGTAGATCCCATGGTAAAAAAATTCTCAGATGCAATGGGGTACTTTATGATTCATGGGGAGGGAGAAGCATATATAGATGGAAAATGGGTTGTTTGCGATGTTGGACCTACACCAGAAAGACAGGCTGCTACAAACATTCCTATCACAAAATTTGGTGAAGATTCTATTGGGGTATGGTTTTCAGCAGTTCCAGGAACGATCATGAAGGTAGAATCAATGTCATATGGGTTAAATGCGATGATGCGTTTTGTGAATAAAATTGCTCCAGTAACGGTAGATAAGGTTAATGCAGGAGTGCAGGAACAGATAAAACAAGGAGCGAAAATTCTAAAGGAAAAAGGCGAGGAAAACTATGATAAAGAAGTTAGAAGAATGTTTAAACCAATATTTCCAGAAGCGGTCTTAAAGACGAGAAAAGAGATTATCTTTGAAAAGTGAGGAATATGAATTCAAGTGAACCGGATCGGATAGTTTTTCCCGATCCAAATCCAGTTTTAACTGAGACGCCATCTATTAAAAAATACATCAAGTATCTTGCCTTCTTTGGACCTGGTGCCATTGTTGCATCGATAACTGTAGGTCAGGGACAATTGATACTTGGGCCTCAAATAGGAGCATGGGCAGGATTTGCTCTTCTTTGGTTGATTACAATTAGCATCGGTTCGTATATCATAGCATATGTTGGCTGCAGATTTACAATGCTCTCAGGCATAGGGCTTATGGATCTCTTTTCAATCAAAACAAAAAAAGGTTGGATTAACTGGCTTTTCATCGCTATTATGTTATTTTTCATTCCTATTTTTACAGCTACAATACTAACATCTCTTGGTCAAGCACTTGCATGGGTATTTGGAGTTGGACATTATTTAATTTGGGGGGTCTCGTTTTGCTTGCTTGCAGGAATACTTGTAATTGTTGCTAGATACAAATTCCTTGAATATACGCAGGCTTTTTTTGTGGCTGTGCTTGCAATAGGTGCAGTTGTTTCAGTAATATCCATAAAACCTGATATTCTTGAGATATTGCCTAATTTTATTACAATAGGCCAAAATGTTCCTGCTAGTTACCCTGATTGGGTTATAAATGATTATCCTTCAGTAACAAAGACGCCAATACCGTTGGTTATGCTGGGTTATTTGGGCACTCTAACCGTTACCATGCTAACCCTCATAGGCTATCTGGGATGGGTCAAGGTCAAAAAATGGGGGATTTTTAAAGATAGAAAAGACCCAAATGCCTTTTCACAGAAATGCTTTGATTACTTCAGCAAGACTGGGAAAATCATGTATCTTCCAAATGAGAAAAATGAGATTAAAAAATCTCGTATCTTGCTTAAGCCTCTTTTAATTGATTTATCACTTGCTTTTATCATTGTATCTATTGTATCGGCAGCGTATATGATCGCTGGTGCTGTTTTGCTTGGACCGCCTGAACAGGCGCTTCCAACGGATGCTAAACTTGTAGAGGAACAGGTGATAATATTTGAATATCTTGCCGGTTGGCTAAAGCCTTTATTTCAAATAAGTGTTGTTTTTGCACTGTTTGGTACTGTATACGCTGGATTTGAAGCGGTATCTAGAATGCTTTACGAAACAGGAAAAAGTGTTTCTAAAAGAATGGAAGGTTTAGAATATAAGCGATTTATGCTGTATGTTCTAATATTTCTTCTTGCAACAGGCATACCGTTAGCAATATGGATGTATAAAGGTTTGTCAGTTTTACTAATGTTAAGTTTGACTTTGATGTTTGTTGGTGTGATAGGAGTTATTATGTATGGTATCGGAGCAATCTATCTAAGTCAAAAGGTTTTGCCTGAAAAATATAAACTTGGAAAGATTGGTTTGGCTGTGTCAATACTGGCCATTTTCCTAATGATGATACCTATTCTATTAATATTTATTTGATAGGTTAGAAAATACAACATCATTTCTTCTCTACTGATTCTACATCGCGCGTAGCAATAATGTTTGCACCGGTTTCTAATATGTTTTTATAAACTAAATCTCCGCATTTGATTGGAGCTTTTATTCCTATTTTGGACAATTCTATAACACATTTTTTTACCAGATCTTTAGGAATTTGTTTTTCGCTTCTCACAGGTAGTAAACATTGCCTTCCACCTTCTATCTTTACTGTTGTTGTAAGTACTCTCCGTGGGTCCTTGACTTCTTGTATTGCATATTCCTCGCCTTTTTTACACATATGGCCTACAACGGTTATCCTGTCTCCTTTTTTCTCAACATGAATACGGCATCCAAGTGGACAGGATATGCATGTCACATCGTCATTCATTTTCTGCACCTCACATCAATTCTCAATTCATTTTTTGTAAGGGCTGTAAGTGTCTTTTTTGACAACGTGATTTTTATCATTTCTGGCGGTTTAACGATTCTTTCCTTCTTTTCAAAAACCTGTTTCTTCCCATCTAAAACAACAATGGAAGCATCTTTCTTCTCTCTCTGTACTCTAAAGTACAGTGTGACAGAATCAAGATCTCTGTTGTTTATAATTTGAGGGACGACATATCCTATATTATCTCCTGCAACTACTTGTATTTCTTCCGTTGTTTCTGGTTTTTCTTTTACATACTGTGCAGCATTTTTTCCAGCTATTTCTGCTGTAATTGTCACATCATCAACTAAATCGTACACATGGACTACATTTCCGCAGGCAAATATTCCAGGTACCGATGTTTCCATTCTTTCGTTTACGGTTGCTCCTTTCGTTCTTTCATCCATGATTATGTTAATCTGTTTTGATAACTCGTTTTCTGGGATTAATCCAACTGCTAAAATAAGACAATCACATGGAATAAACATTTCAGTTTCCTTTACAGGTTTCATTGATTCGTCAACCTTTGTCACAGTCACTCCTTCAACTCGTTTTTTCCCTTTGATACTTGTCACAGTATGAGACAAGTGAAGAGGTATACCATAGTCATCAAGACATTGAACAACGTTTCTTGTGAGTCCGCTAGGTCGTGGCATGATTTCGTATACTCCTTCAACCTTGGCTCCTTCCAATGTGAACCGTCTTGCCATAATAAGGCCAACATCTCCAGATCCAAGTATTACAATTTTTTCCCCAGGCATTACACCATCGATATTTATGAGACGTTGTGCGGTACCTGCGGTATAAATTCCAGCAGGGCGTGTGCCAGGAACTAAAATTTGAGATCTTGTTCTCTCCCTGCAACCCATAGCTAGGATAATGCTTTCTGCTTGTATTTCCATTATACCATCTATAGAATTTGTTGCGATGATGTTCTTGTTGGTATCTATTTCCAACACAGTTGTTTCTGTTTTCACTTTAATGTTTGATTTTTTGATTTTATCTATATAATGTTGTGCGTATTCTGGGCCGGTAAGCATTTTTTTGAAAATGAAATTACCAAAACCGTCGTGAATGCATTGAGGAAGTATGCCGCCCAGTTCTTTATTTCTTTCTAGCAACATTACATCTGCTTTTTCTGCTGCTTTCAGAGCTGCGGCAAGACCTGCCGGCCCCCCTCCAATGACTGTAACATCAGTTTTCATCATACTTATCCTCTAATAGGCATTTAGCCCTTCCAATAAATAGATCAGATCCCCCCTCGTTTTTTAAAATCTTTTCTATTGGTATATCTGTTTCCTGTGCGAGTATTTTAACAATATTTGGAAGGCAAAAGCCTCCCTGGCATCGTCCCATTCCTGCTCTTGTCCTTCTTTTGATAGCATCTATGCTTAGTGCTGGTATTTTAGAATGGATTGCATCAACAACCTCGCCTTTGGTAACTTGTTCGCATCTGCAAACGATTTCTCCGTATTGTGGGTTTTTTTCGATTAGTTTCTTTTTTTCTTCGTTGCTTAAATCCCTGGTAACGATTTTTTTCTTGTTGTAAGGATCGAAGTTATTTTTCGCTTCTAATTTTAAACCTTCATTTTTCAAAAGGCTAATAGTCATTTCTGCAATGGCAGGAGCAGCAGTCAGGCCTGGAGATTGTATGCCTGCAGCATGGACGAATCCCTTAATTTTTTTTGATGATTTTATGATGAAATCTTCTGTAAAAGTGCATGCTCGCAATCCCGAGAAATAAGTAATGACTAATTTTTCTGGAAAATCCTCTAAAAGTGGTGAGTAAGACTCAAACATCTTTTCAATATCCTCTGTGGTAACTGTTGTGTCCTCCTTGTCTGGAGTTTCTGAGATAGTTGGACCCCATTGAATATTGCCGTCTATCGTAGTCATTGCTCCTCCTCCCTTGTAATGTTTCGTTCTTGGAAATCGAAGCATAGACATGGAATGATTTATGTATTCGTTTGCCTTTTTATCAAAAATTAAAGTTGCGCCTTTTTTAGGATGGATTGTGTATTCTCTTGCTCCTGCCATGCCAGCTATTTCATCTGTGTAGAGGCCAGCAGCATTTATGACAAAGTTTGCGTCTATAATGCCCTTTGTAGTGACAACTGATTCTACTTTACTTTCCTTGGTTACAATATCTACAACCTCAGTGTTTAACATTACCTCAACACCATTCTCCATGGCATTTTCTGCAAGAGCAATGGTAAAAAGGTAAGGGCAAGTAATTCCATATGTTGGAGAATATATTCCAGCCAATACTTTTTTGGTTATGTTGGGTTCTCTTTTTAGTAATTCCCTTCTTTTTGTAAGATTCATTGTTATGCCTAGCTTTTTCCCTCTTCGTAAAACAATCATAGGAATGATTCTTTTTGCGATAAAATCTGAGATAAATGAAGGGAGTTTCATTTTTGCCAGGGAATCTTTTGTAGTTATTATCCACATTCCATTTTGTTTGTAAGGTACATTAAGTTCATCAGAAATTTTTTCAAACATCTGCTGTCCTTTTACGCACAGCTTCTGCTTTAGGGTTCCCATGTTTTCTCCAATACCGGTATGAACCATAGCATTGTTCGCTTTTGTAGTTCCACAGGCGACATCGCTTGCCTTTTCGACAAGAATCACTCTTAACTTGTATTTTGACAACTCTCTGGCAATTGAAGAGCCAATGACTCCTCCTCCAACTATTACAACATCTGCCTTTCCTATTTTGGATGCAGATCCCTTCTTTTTTTCTTTCCTTTCCTTATTAGGATATTCAAGATTATTGACTACTCCTTCGACGTTCTTTTTCTTTCCAATCCGCAGCCCTAGGTCTAAAAAAGCGTCATATGAGTTTACCTTTCCAGTCAAGTAAACTACTTTATTTTCTACTTTAACAGCAACATTTTCAAATTTCTTTTTTAGTATGATTTTTTCAATATTTTTTCTTATACCCTTATCATTCATCTTTTCTCTCCATGTCTAGTGCAATAATTTTTGGATGGATCATATTGGTTGTTACGGGTTTTTTCAATAGTTGCACTGTAAGGAATGTGTCATACATCAGCATTTTGAATAAATGGCTTTCGTTATGAAATGGCATGTCATATCGATTAAAATCGAAGAACTAATGTAAAAATACTTATATTATAATAAAAGTTATCATATATATGAACTCTGCCTTGAACCAGTTCTCACTGTGCTTAATCTTATTTATGTTTCTTCTCACTTTTTTTAGCATCAATGCGTTATCCTATGAAGATACCATACCAACAGATATTGAAAACCTCTCATTTAAGCAAGAATTAGCCATTCCGATAGATACTAGTCTAGAGAGTGCAAAATTCCAGCCAATAGACATACGTGTAGACTTTGATAATCCTTGTTGGGCAAAAAATGAAACCATACATTCTGTACGTGTTGCTTATGATGATGGGTCTGATTTAACAGAAATAGAATCACAAATTTACGATTTAAAATCTTCTGACGGTTCTTCCAACATCGAAGCATGTAGTTTAGTGTTTCTCATTCCAAAGGAGGCATCTGGTGAGGAGACCTATTACGTTTTGTATAGTGATTCTGAAACTTCTCCGTCAGATTATGAAGATCATCTGTCTGTCAAAGATACTCATTATTTCTACGAGCCCATCTCTGGGCAAATTATAGATTTTGATTACTATCAAATTATTGAGGGCGAGTATATTATCTACGGCATATGTCAACAAGGTGAGTTACTTGGAAATGGGATGTCCAATGCTGTTATTAAACTCAAACCTAACTCCACGGAATTTGAGACAGTTCATGCAGAACAAGTCTCCTCTTTTTCCATGAGCTATAGCATAGAGCCATCTGGGGAGAACACAGGAACTCAATGGGCTACGGATGTTTCTAAGAAAGTCATTGTAGATGGAAACCTCATGATTAGGTTACAGATAGGAGGAAGTGCTACAGAGGGTGAAATAAAGACAGATGACATTTATACATATTACTATTCTCCAACTTCAACAAAAAGATTGGATGTAAATGTTAATCATGAAGTTCTTAAAACATGCGATGTAAAGGGGGATATGGAAAGGGAGGGAACTTATGCATCTTTGTCAACAATTAAAGCAAGAAGTGCAACGATTGAAAAGATGAACATTGGGGAAATATTTCCCAATATTCATTTTTATGCAGAGGATGAAAACATTAGAGAATACTCAATACCAACTGATCCAGACGCTGATCCAGCAGAATGGATACTTTCGGCAACAGACGACGATGATCTTGGTAGCAAGGCTTGGTTATGTATGGATGATCCTTCAACCGGACGGGCACATGGTTTGATATTTGAATCAAGCACTGGATTTTTAGAGGGTGATGAAGATGGGATACAGGTAAAATGCTCCGTACATCAACATGTGAACCTCCCTGGTCTTGAGGCAGATAGTGGCGATTTATTTGCCATAAGAAATGCATATGAAGGGGGAAAACACAATACGGTTCTTCCCGAGGGAATGAATGTAATTTTCAATATAGAATTTGTCACTTTGCAAAAGGGAGGATATGAGGCCGTAGATGCAGAATCTGAGATATATCAGGAATTGGTTGGAGACAGACCAATTTATAGAGGGAACGTATCAGATGAGCCGGAGGAAGAAAAAGAACGGTATGCTCTTACTGCTTATCTGCACCGCGCGCGATCATTTCCTATGGGGTCTTTGTTATCTGCTGGTTTAGGAAAAAACATATCTTACATTAGTGCGGAGTTATACAAGGACGATAGCCTTGCATCGTCTGGATCTTCAGGTAGAATATCTATGGGAGATCTGAACCTTGATTTTGATGATACCACACTAGTTCAAAAAATAAAACTTGCTCTAGGATTATTTGATTGGAAGAATTTCTCCCTTTTCAAAAAAATCCGTTTCCCTGATTTGGAGGCTGGAAGATATCTTATTAAGGTTTACAGAGAAAATCCCGCTTTTGGAAAGGAGAGGCAATACATAGGTTTTACAATTGTTGATCTAAATGAGGAGACTTCTGTTGATATTTATTGTAAATCAGAAGGAACAGCAGAATTGTCTATTACAGATCAGGATGAAGATGGCATCGAAAATGTGAAGTTTTTGTTATTGTCTGATGGAACGATTGTATCAAGTGAGGCATCTGGTAAAAACGGAAGTGTTGTTCTAAAGGCCCCTTGCTATCGTAAATCTCCTTACACGCTGCAAGTTATTTATCAAGGATTTTTGGTTGAGGAAAAAGAAATATCATTTGGATTGAAAACTAGTTTAATCTCGTATAAAGATACTTTTTTCACATCGCTTTCTCAACTAAAATTGAAGGTGAAAGACACACTAGGACTTGCTCCAGTTGTTGATGTAAGTCCAATGCTTACAAGTAACCAAATGATCGATCAAATCACGATATCTGCAGAAAACCAGGGAAATGGAGAGTATCTATTTACTGGTCTTTATTCTGGAGATTATATCCTTAAAATGAGCTACAAATCATTTGTTCTTGAAGAAAAGGTAAAAATTAGCAATGATAAAACACTTGACCTAGAGTTTCCGGCAGAGTTTACAGTTGATATTAACTGTATGAATTCTTATGGGGCTTTAATAGAGGAAGGAGAAATTTCACTAGATAGGGATGGAAGGGGGCCTAGTGCAAGAATAAAAACTAGT
>DAOWHD010000003.1 GCA_030641605.1 Thermoplasmata archaeon | reverse complement strand
AATGACATTTAATTTATGACAATGCAATGGCGACAACAGATTATGTTTTTTCATCATATGTTGAATACACTTGAGAATACTTTTGCTCATCAGTATGGCCAGTGAAGTTGTTAACCTTTCCTTTTCCAAAGAAGATTTTTGCAATATTGTATAACTCCATATTAACCGTCTTGGATTTAGAGACTGCTTCTTCAAGTGTGACCGGTACGATTCTATCGCCTTGTAAGGCCACCATTTTCCCAAAATCGCCATTTTTTACTAGTTGAACAGCTGCAACACCAAACCTTGTTGCAAGTACACGGTCATGAGCAGTAGGCGTACCCCCTCGTTGTACATGTCCTAAAATAGTGACTCTTGTTTCTACATTCATTCTTTTTTCAATTTCTATTGCTAAATAATGTCCGATTCCACCAAGTCTTACATGACCAAATTCATCTTTTTCATCGGATTGTGTCACTACCATTCCGTCTCCAATCGGTTTTGCTCCTTCTGCTGCTATAACTATACTGAATTTTTTCCCTCTTTCACGCCGCGCTCTAAGATTCTTGCACACTTCTTCAATATCAAAAGCTATTTCAGGAATCAATATTTCATCGGCTCCACCAGCGATACCTGCAACTGTAGCGATCCAACCAGCATGTCTCCCCATTACCTCCACAACAATTACTCTGTGATGTGACTCGGCGGTTGTATGCAATCTATCTATTGCCTCTGTTACAATAGAAATCGCAGTATCAAATCCAAATGTGTAATCAGTGCCTGAAAGATCGTTATCTATTGTTTTTGGAATACCAATTATGGGTATTCCTCTTTGATGTAGTTTTAATGCAACTCCTAATGTGTCATCTCCACCTATCGCAACAAGAGCATCGATTCCGAATCTTCTAATATTCTCTTCGACTTTCTGCACATCTTCTGGTTTTTTAAACGGATTAGTACGTGAAGTTCCGATAATGGTTCCGCCCTTTGGAAGGATGCCGGAAACGGCGTAATCTGTAAGTAATACTATTTCTCCATCTATCAGTCCTTTCCACCCATTTTTTATGCCAATAATCTCCCAGTCATACTGTATTGAAGCTCTTACAACTGCTCTTATCACAGCATTCAAACCTGGGCAATCTCCGCCTCCTGTCAAAACACCTATTTTCCTCATAAATCCACCTTTCTATAGAATTGAATAGTATATCTCCATCTCACCGATGCTAATGTCTCACTCTCTTTAAAATATTTTGTGTTATGTAGCTATTTTTCATTGGATCGGCAAGTCAATGTCTACTTCATACTATCAAGGACTTTACTTGCCTTTCTTGCAGAATCGTGCCAGTGAGGCTTGTATGTTTTACGTACTTTTTTGTCGTATTCATCTAAATCGATTGTTTCGAGAATTTTCTTTCCTTCTTCGTAGTTCTCCAGTATATTTTTATTGATGGCTCGTCCTGTTCCTCGAAACATCAAAAAAGGTAAGCTTGCTAGAAATTTAAATCCTATTGGAATTCCCTCTGGTTGCCAGATGCCTTTAGCGGGTTTTATCCAAAGATCTGCCGGGTTCTCACCAAAATGAGGAATCGGAATATTGTTTGGATGGGCATGATAGAAATCTGCAGAAACATCACTGACAACCCACTTTCCATCTATGTATGCTTCTCCACTTCCATGAAGAACAAAAAAATTGAGACTATCCACCCACTTCTGTATAAGAGGATCTGCTGCCATATATAGATTGTAAAGAGCTTCTACTCCCTGTGGACTATACAATCTGTAACGTGCTTTGACACCTCCTGCCCTACAGAGGGCATTAAATAAACTCAGTTTGTCTATGCAGGTTCCATTTCCCCATCTAAGACATTCTCCTGCAGTTTTCGGTGGGGAAAAATCGATGCGTACATTTCCATTCACAAACTTAAAGACCCCTTCAGCATAATCCCAATCTGGCTTTTCATACGCCCCTAGTTTATTTGCCATAGCAATTATGTCTGGATCAAGAGGATCGCACAAAAATGTGGGTCTGAGATATCTTTCGCTAGAATTGCAATACTTCATATCTTCTGTGAACTTTGGGATTTCGTAAGGGAGTTTTTTTGGACGTAAGTTTTGAGGGCCATCTGGGCAGCCTTTGTTTGCATTGATTACTAGTAATGGATGACGAAGTGCAAGGAAAAACAGTGAAGGCAGTGTCCCTCCAATTGTTTTCACCCAGTTAAGATCAAAGAAGTACCCTTTGTCCTTCCACTCTTTGAGTGTACCCATTCTAACTCCTTTCCTTTTTCTCAGCATCCTTGAATCGTTCTGCCATAAGTCCTCTCATTAGATTTGCACATCCTTTGGCTTCGGCACCAGTCATCCTGGTAATATCAGATTCTAGTACAGGCCCGGTTTTTCCACAAACGGGGCATTCCTTTAAGAGTTTCACTCGGTCACCGGTTATTATGTATCCTGGATAACTGTTTGCAACAGGATCATGGAATGCAAATCTTCCCCACTCATCATATAGCCAATAATTCCTTGATTGTCATCTAGAACCATTGGATGTATCCAAGGATGTAGATGTTTATAGCCCCCTTCACATGAGATGCCGAGTCCATTCATTTCAGACATTCCATAGATATCTACGTAGTATTTTGAAGATACTCCTAAAGTATCTTCCACCATTTTTGCAAACTCCGATAGGGGGACCTTTCTATTTTCAAAGATTTTCCATCCTCCGCCAGTGAAGACAACACTATCGCTTTCACCAAGATTGAGATGTATTCCTTTCTCCTTCATTTTAAGCATTATACTATAGAGTTGAAATGGGGGAGTGATAATTACCGACTGTTCTTTCTTTCTATCCAGTTCTCCTAGAAGAGTTATCATCTTTTCTTCGCCTTTCATCATCGCTTTTTTTAATGTTTTCAGCATAAGTTTTTCCTTGAAACTTCTGGCATGTCCCGTAGACATAAGCCGGGCTATGGACATTGTAATTTCACGCTCAGTGAGAAAATGTCGTTTTGATTCACTGAATACTTTGGCTCCCTCACCAAGCCATTTTCCAATAGTGAGAAATGTGTTTGGAGAGCCTGGGTAAACATAATGAGGATCATCTTCTAATGATGCAGGAATACTAAGTTTTTACAACTGCAAAATAAAAACGTTGGAAGGTTATCTTATCTCTAAACATAAAGCTGTAGTGACCAGTTGTCCCAGAGGAATGATTGACAAGTCCTTCCATTCTTTCTTCTGCCCACCTTAAAAATCCTTGCAAATCTTTTCCTCGATAATTGTAACTGCCTAGATTTACTGTCGAGATTTTGGCGAGCCATTCAAAAACTTCTTTGGGTTTTTCTGATGGATATTCCTTAAAGAAAGTATCAGGAAGCATTGGGATTTTTTCTAAATCCTTCGTGTTTTTTATATCATCTGGAGATAAATCATATTCTTTACACAGTTGATTGTAAAAACGACTTTTTTCATAATGATGCTGGAGTGATTCTTTGATTGCTTTAAAACGCATCTTTTCCATTTTTTCCGGATCATTGTTGAAATAGTTTGGCAGTCCATAAATCATTTCATCTACGGCTGTCCATTGTTCGTGGGGTCGGCCGAATAATTCGTTGTTTCTTTTCCATATAACCCCATCGTTTAGATTTTCCATTATCTTATTTCACCTCTTACACTTAACAACAGTGCATCGGGGTTGTTAACTGTAAAGTTACTCCATATTTAAAGTATTGTGGAAATCGGAGATAAGATGACCATATTTATTAAATTTGTCTTATAAAATATCGTTATTTGTCGAGCATTACACTGATTTAATACATTAATCATGCCAATAACATTGCATTACTAGGCTTTACACATTGAAGTATTTCCAAGGATACTAAGGTGTCAACCGGGTTCTGTCTCTTGGGAAAAGGATACACTCTCTAATATTTTTAATATCGAGCAACTCCATCAAAAACCGTTCGATACCAAATCCAAAACCACCATGCGGGGGTATGCCATAACGAAATCCTTTAAGATAAGATTCAAAGTCTTTTGGATCAAGATTGCAAGCCTTTATCCTCCCTTTTAGTATCTCTATATTGTGGATACGCTGACTGCCTGAAGCAAGTTCAACGCCTTTACATTCTAAGTCAAAACTACGTGAGTACTTTTCTCCCTCTGGCATTGTGTAAAATGGCTTTGCTTCTATTGGGTACTTGGTGATGAAATAAAAATCATGGCCTTCGTCCTTCATTATTTTGCCAAGAAGCTTTTCATCTTCACTTCCAAGATCTTCTCCCCATGTTATTTTGCTGCCTTTTCCGTTCAATTTTTTGATTACCTTATCATAGGGGACACGTTTAAATGGTAAACTTGGCAAAGTAATTTCCTTATCTAAAACACCAAACTCTTCTTTACATTCACTTGCCCTTTTCCACATATTGTATACAAGATTTTCAAGAATCTTCATGACATCCTCTTCATTTTTTATAAAAGCCATTTCAACATCAACGGCAGTCGATTCATTAAGATGTTTCCTTGTATTATGCTCCTCGGCTCTAAAATACCATGCAATTTCATACACTCTGTCAAGTCCAGTTGCCATCAACATCTGTTTATACAACTGTGGGGACTGGGCAAGAAAAGCCTCTTTTTCGAAATACTCCAACTTAAAGACATCTGTGCCACCCTCTGAAGAACTAGAGATGATATTTGGAGTGTGAACTTCAATAAAACTCTTAGATCTCAAGTAGTCATGAGCAGATGCGATAATGGCTGTTCTAATTTTAAAAATTGCCTGAATCTCCTGTTTCCTAAGATCAATAAAACGATTATCTAACCTAGTATCAAGCTCTGATTCAACCTTATCTACAACACCAAGCGGTAAAGGAGTTTCGGCAGCTGACAAAACTTCAAATTCCTGAGGTATGATTTCATAACCGTTTCTAGCCTTGTCACTCTCTTTACATAAACCTTTAACAGATATGACTGACTCACGAGATATTGCAACTAATTTTTCAAAAATCTCGGGGGTCTTCTTTTTAAGGACGGTTACCTGGAGGGTTCCTTTTCTATCTCTAAGGATGATAAACGCAATAGAACCAATATTGCGAATGTCTTCGACCCAACCAGCAACGGTTATAGTTTTACCATAATTTTCTTCTGTGACTTCTAATGAATAATGACTTCTATATGTTTCCATATTTCACCTGTAATTAAAACATTGAATTTAGTCTTTTTGAAACAAAGGATAGTACATCCTGTAACATTTCTTTGTTATTCCAAGATTCTACTCTCTTTTCAAGATTTGCTTTATCCATATTTTTCAGAGTTCTTACCCATTTTTCTATATTTGGGATCGCTCTGATTACGTTATCAACGATTGTTATGTTTGCAGTTCTTGCAGTCCTAGAAAGAGGGTTTAGATCGATGGCAATAACTGTTTTATTCATACTCCTTAATGCCTGACATCTGTCTCCATCTTCAAGTGGCACAAGCACAACATCTGCAGAAAAAATCCCATCACTGTCGCATAAACCTCTGTCGTGATTTAGTCCAGGAATATTTGCATCAGCTTTTTTTCCATAGATTTCTTTTGCACCATTTTTTTTCAATTCCATTGCGATTTTATCTATGCGCTCTTTGGTTCTATGAAAAAGATTAACCTCCAATTTTGCTGGAATTGCTTTTGCTAGACTAACACATTCTCTGGGATTTAGGGCAACAACATTTCCATTTATTGAGAGTACAGGATTTTTGGCAATAAGCAAAGCAGCAGCAGCGGTTCTCTCTGCGTCATCTGCATAAGGTATTGTTTTTTCGCCGATTAAATAATCGAAAGCCTCCCCTCGGCCATGTGCAATCAAGCCCGTTTCATGAGTAATGCCTTTTTTCATTGCATTTGAAATTTTCTCTCTAGTTTTTAGTGAGAAGTAGCGTGGATGACTTTTTGGTGCTTCTTCCATAATTCTAAAAGCAATTGTTACAGTATATTTTAAAGTTGGTTATAGAAAAAGAAAGAGGTATAGTTTATTGCCACATTTGGGCAATATCTGCAACTATGATT
>DAOWHD010000064.1 GCA_030641605.1 Thermoplasmata archaeon | reverse complement strand
ATTTGGTACAGTGTCTCTGAAAAAATCAAACCAGAATTTTGATATTTGAGTTAAACAAATTCCCTTGTATGGTATTGGTTCATCTAGGACATAGTCAAATGCAGAAATCCGATCAGTTACAATAAGTAAAAGTTTATCGTCAATTTCGTAAACATCTCTTACCTTACCTTTCTTAAATACTTTAAATGGTAGATTTGTATCAGTAACAACACTCATTTTACACTCCCATTATGATACATTTACGCCTTTCTCGACAGTTTTATCAGTAACAATTGGCCCCTTTTCACCATGCAGGGTTTTTTCTTTGTACTTTATCTGTTGTTTTTCATCAACTGTCATTTTAATTCGCTTAAAATCTTCAAACTCTAGGACACTCACAGGTTCTTTTGGTATTCCTTCAATGAATACTGCAGATCCAGGTTTTGCATCACCTGGGTTAAGAAGCACTACAGTATCAGTACCGCCACCAGCAGCTAGTAGCATACCATCTGATTTGACACCACGAATTGTCGCTGGTTTAAGATTTGTCACAATCACAATGTTCTTCCCTGTGAGTTCATCCTTGGAGTAATATGGTTTCATACCAGCAACTAAAACTCTTTTTCCAAGATCTCCAAGGTCAACCTGCAATATGTATAGTCTATCAGCATCAGGATGATCTTTAACTTCAACTACCTTTGCAACACGCAAATCTAGATTTGAGAATGGGTCTGCCTCTGCCATGATATCCTTTAATGAAAGTTTCTCAAATAATGGTTTCGGTTTTTCCAGCGGACATCCAACATTTAATTCCGACAAAGCATCATCCCAATTAGCAATATGCACGGAATCCTTGTGGCCAAGCATGTTCCATATCTTATCAGAGGAAAACGGTAGATATGGTGCCATAAGAACAGAAAGTGCTGTTACAATTTTAAGACAAATATGGAGCACAGCTGCGCATCTTTCCTCATCCTCCTTTATAAGGTTCCATGGCTGGTTCTGATCAAAATACTGGTTTCCAAATTGGGACAAGTTCATAGCAGATCGTAGACCTATTTTAAAATTACATTTTTCAAGCGCATCAGATACCTCTTTTGATGCTGCTTCTATTTTTTCAAGTGCTTCTTTGTCAAAATTACTTAGTATTCCTTGTTTAGGTATTTCCCCAAAGTTTTTCTGTGTAAAAGTAATAGTCCGATGGACAAAGTTACCATAGGTTCCCACCAGTTCATTATTGTTCTTTGTTACAAAATCTTCCCAAGTCCAGTTAGTATCCTTGTTCTCTGGCATGTTAATGGATAGATAATAACGAACGGCATCTGGATCAAATTTCTCAAGGATATCTGGAACCCAAACTGCTACACCACGGCTTTTCGAGAACTGTTCGCCGCTTAATGTTAGATATTCATTTGCAGGTATATCATATGGCAACTCTAGGGATTCATCATACCCCATGAGCATAGACGGCCAGATCAAACTGTGAAATGGAATGTTGTCCTTTGCAAGAAAGTAGTAATGTTTTGCCTGTTTGTTTTTCCACCATTCCTCCCATTTATCAGGATTCCCTAAATTTTGTGACCATTCCTTACTAGCAGATAAATATCCTGTTACTGCGTCAAACCATACATAGATTCGTTTGTCTTCAAAACCTTCAACTGGAACTTTTATACCCCATTCCATGTCTCTTGTTATTGCTTTATCTTTCAGCCCATTTTCCAACCAGTTTTTGGTAAATTTCATCACGCTTGATTTCCAATGTCCTTTATCGCTTATCCAATCAAGCAATTTTGATTCAAATTTACTTAACGCAAGAAATAGATGTTCACTTGTTCGTATTTTAGGGCTACTGCCACAAATTTTACATTTCGCATTCTGCAGATCTTGCGGATCCAAGATTTTACCACATTCGTCGCATTGGTCTCCTCTTGCGTTTTCATTACCACAATATGGGCAGGTCCCTTCAATGTAACGATCAGGCAAAAAGCGTTTACATTTTTCACAGTAAAAAGACTCAACGCTCTTTCTGTAAATATATTTGTTTTTATAAAGAGTTAAAAAGAGGTCCTGCACTACTTTTTTATGATTCTCAGTTGTTGTACGTGTAAAAAGATCAAATGAAATACCAAATTGCTTCATGTTTTCTGTATGTTCCTTGTTATACCGGTCTGCAATGGCCTGTGGTGTTGTGTTTTCCTTTTCTGCTGTAATTGTAATGGGCGTACCATGTTCGTCACTCCCCGAAACCATTAACACGTCTTTTCCATTCATTCTGCAAAATCGGGCGAAAATGTCTGCTGGTAGGTAACATCCTGCCATATGTCCAAGGTGCAGTGAGCCATTTGCATAGGGCCATGCTACACCAATGTAAATCTTTTCCTTCATGTGAACTCGCTACATTGAATATGGGCACAACATTTAAATATGGCGCAAGTTTAATGTAGCTATATAATATCACAAAGTATGTGTTGAAGAGTAGCATTAATCAAGTATGTTACCTAATTAATAATTAGTTTCGCTTAACCGCTTAACCTAGCAGTAGTTTAAAGTAAGAAGGCAGATTGTGGGTGTACCACCTATTATTTGGTGCAAGGCGGATAAAGGTGCTATTTTTCGAAGAATGCTATGTGAGGTGAAAACTAATGGTAATTGATCCAGCAACAACAAAATATATGATTAAAGCTACTATTAAAGCAGATGGAGTAATTGAAAAATCTGACGTTGTAGGTGCCATATTTGGCCAGACAGAAGGCCTTCTTGGTAGTGAGTTAGATCTTAGGGAATTACAGCGATCTGCAAGAGTAGGTAGAATTGAAGTAGAATTAGAATCAAAAGGCGGAAAAAGCACCGGAACGATAACTCTGCCAACATCTCTAGATAAAGTTGAAACAGTAATCCTTGCAGCGGCTTTTGAAAGTATAGATCGAGTAGGTCCTTGTAAGGCAGATATTGTTGCAGAGAAAGTTGAGGATGTACGGGTTGCTCGAAGAAAGAAAGTAATTGAACGGGCCAAGATATTATTAAATAAGGTGCTTGAGGAAGGAAAAGTTGAGGGAGCAAGCATAGCAGATAATGTTAGGCAGGCTGTGCAAGTGGAGGAGATAATTAACTATGGTCCCGATCATTGTCCTGCAGGACCCAATATTGATAAAAGCGATGCAATCATAATAGTTGAAGGTAGAAGAGATGTACTCAACCTTCTTAAATACGGCATTAAAAATGTTATAGCGGTTGGCGGAACGAATGTTCCAAGTACTGTAAATGAATTGACCAAGGAAAGAATAACCACTGCCTTTGTTGATGGTGACAGAGGAGGCGAACTTATTTTAAGAGAGCTTTTACAAACTGCTGATATTGATTTTGTGGCACGAGCTCCTCAAACCCGTGAGGTGGAAGAAATCCCCCAAAAACTTGTTATGAAATCCTTGAAAAACAAAATACCAGCAGAGCAGTATGCTGAGATGTATGATATAAAAATTGGGAAAGAAACGAAGGGGAAAATGGTAGTTAGTGCTCAAAATAATCGACAAAAATCAAAGGACTCGGAACATCCAAAGGGGGTTAAAGAATACAAGAAACCTGTTGTAAGTAATGAACAGAAAAATTATTTCTCAATCCTTGATGATGTTTCAGGCTCTCTAAAAGCAGTTCTGCTTGATAAAAACGATAAGGAAATTAAGAAGATACCTGTTAGAGAACTAACTGATGAGTTAAAGAAAAGTAAGAATATTAATACAGTGGTTTTCGATGGAATAATCACTCAAAGACTCTTAGATATTGCAAATAATAAAGATATAAAAGAAATCGTTGGCATGAAGCTGGGTAATGTTGTCAAAAAACCAAAGTCTGTAAGTGTGTTGACTAGGAAGGACATGCCGTAATTCGCCATTTTTTGTTTAATTTATGCGGTTCTATGTTACTTCAAATCGGCGGTATTTAAATGGTATACAGAAAATGATAAAAACCCTTTATATCATTTCAACCTAGTATTTTGATGGTGGAAGAATAGAATGCAGAAAGATGAGCTTATCCAGTTACACACATTTTTGCTTCAGCTGAAGACACATCTAGAAGACATGGTTGAAAACGACGGTATAGATGAGTTTATGCCATATGAAAAACTTGATATTACTCCATACCAGGTCTATAAATCTAAAAGGGAACACAAACTTGCGGTATTTTCGTTGAGTAAGGGAATTGCAGATCTATTATCAAACAACGATTGTCCTGGATTGGAGAAAATTTCTGGTAGATTGGATCAAATGTCTGAACGTTTCATGACAAGTAAAGAGAAAAAACTTTTTCAACTTTAAAGCATCAATCTCATGACATATGCATCTTCGCCGCTTTGATAAAATTTGTTTAATATGTCTATGCTTTCAAAACCATGTTTTTGATAAAATTTAATGGCTGAATAATTGCTTGTTTTAACTTCCAACTCAACATATTTTATGTTTTTGATCGATGTCCCTCTCAAAAAATTACTTAGTAGGATGCTTCCTATACCTCGCCGTCTATATTCTTTTGATACGGCTAACATTAATATCCGTGCAATTTCCGGATTTGTTTTCACCCCGACTATAAATCCTACAATTTTATGATGTTTTTCACACACCCAAAAACCCTCGGGAAATGTTTCGTAGAAATAGTTAAAGAGACTTGGATTATATCGCTCAGTTAATGTGTCTATTGATAGTTTAATGATGGGAAACATATCTGATGGATGGAATTTTCTTACTGCAGACACAATTTGTAATTAAGATGATGTGATATAAATGGTTAACGGTATGTTTAATAATGGCAGGTTAATTCATGGTTTCGTACGAGGTTTTGTTTATGGAGATTGATGATGTTGTTGTGACAAGGACTATATTTGAACGTTTTTCTAAAGAATTCCAAGAATGTTTTGAAGTTGATGTTGCTATTGCTGGTGCTGGCCCTGCAGGTCTTATCGCAGCCCAATATTTGTCAAAGGCTGGTAAGAAAGTTGTTATTTTTGAAAGAAAACTTTCAATTGGCGGAGGTATGTGGGGCGGAGGTATGGCATTCCCAGTTATTGTAGTTCAGGAGAAATCCAAGCATCTGCTTGAAAATACAGGCATAGAAGTTACCGATGAGGGTGGCGGGTATTACAGTGCTGGTTCTATTGAATCAGTTACGAAGCTCTGCTCGGCGGCAATTGATGCGGGTACTAGAATTTTTAATACAATATCGGTTGAAGATGTACTTCTGAACAAAGGCAAAGCAGTAAATGGTTTTGTGATCAATTGGAGTACACTAGATGTAGCAGGTTTGCACGTTGATCCGCTTACCATTCGTGCAAAGTACTGCATTGATACCACAGGTCATCCTGCTGAGATTTGTAATATAGTTCGTAGAAAATGTAGACCAAAAGATGGTCCTTTGAGCAATCCTTCTGAGGATTTATTGGAACGGTCTATGGGCGCAGACATTGGTGAAAATGCAGTTGTTGAAAATACAAAAGAGGTTTATCCAGGTCTTTATGTGGCAGGGATGTGTGCAAATGCAGTGTATGGCTCACAACGTATGGGCCCTATTTTTGGTGGAATGCTTCTTTCAGGCAAAAAAGTAGCAGAACTCATATTGAAAAGACTGTAGTCATATCAATCAAATGCGTCATCACTATTTGTAGGGTAAAAACTCTTTGCCCAGTAGTTCTCTAGCTATAATAACTCTCATGATATTCATGGTTCCTTCAGCTCCAATGGAATAGGATCTTACCCCACGTATGCCCATTTCTACAGGATATTCTTTTGTATAGCCTGCAGCCCCTAACCAATCTGCCACCTCATTCATAACTGCAAATGCATGGATAGGCGCACGAAGTTTACTCATTGCAGATGCCAACGATACATCATGGTGTGAGAATTTTCCTTCTCTATACATTTTATCCATGATCCAAGCAGCTCTATAATTTAGAAGTTTAACGCTCTCAATGTTTGCATAATGTTCTGCCAATGGGAATTGTATTCCTTCAAATGATCCCAGTGGACGACCAAAGGATTTTCGCGTTTTTATATGATCTATGCCAAGCTCTAAGGCTGCCTCTGATGCACCAACACATGTAGCTCCGATTAACACGCGGGCAGCAGAAAATCCTTCCATGGCATAGTAGAAGCCCTTGTTCTGCTCACCAATAAGGTGGTTCTCTGGTAACTCAACATCATCCATGGAAAAACCACCTGTGGAAATACCCATGCGTCCCATATCTTCTAGTAATGTTGTTTCAATCCTGGGATTATCTTTCAAAGGAACGGCAAAGAAAGAGAATCCTTTATGCCCAGCAGCAGGGTCTGTTCTTGCAAGGGTGAGATGAATACCTCCCCAGTTACTTGATTCGGTAATGCCACTGATAAACATCTTCTCGCCGTTTAATATCCAACTGTCATCCTTTTTGACGGCCTTTGTCTTAGCAGCACCAACAATGTCTGAACCGCCTTCAGGCTCTGTGACAGCTATACCAAGAAAAGCATCACCGGAAGTAACCTTGGGCAGATATTTTTCTTTGGCATCAGTTGTTCCATACTGGCTAAAAATAAATCCCCATGCTGCTTCAACCAGATATAAAACTGGGATTGCAAGACTAATGTCTGCGCGACCTAATTCCTCCGCAGCAATACATGCCATAGTCCAGTCAAGTTCCGCTCCACCGTATTCTTTGGACACAGTAGGGCCAAGTAGGCCAAGATGTGCCATATCTTCAATGATTTCTTTTGGAATTTTTTTATTGGTGTCAATCTCTCGAATTTTTGGTTTTATCTTCTTCTGAGCGAAATCTCTAACAGTTTTTCTCCAGATTTTTTGTTCAGCAGTCCAGCTAAAATCCATTTTCTCCCTCTTTTGCATTCATGTGATAAAATCTACATTAATGAAAGTTTGCTTTATGCCTGAATGATGGCTATATGGGACAAGTTCTAAAAATGGTTATCAACAGTACAACAATTGGCACACAAACAATGGTGGTCCATGTAACAGAAAGCGCAGTTACCTTTTTATCAATTCCATATGGAATAAGAAACATGTTGGTGCTTGTTATTGGAAGAATTGAGTTTATTACCAAAACAGCAAACCACTCTTTTGGTATAAAATCCATGACTAGGAATATGCTGAAAAAGAGAGCCGTTAACAGGGGAGTAACTATTGTCGTTAGGAAAAAAATGTTCCTAACCCATGGCCAATGATCTCTACGTTTATGTTTTAAGCTGAATAGCTTTTTCATCTCATTGAGTTTCAAATCGTGAGGATGAATGCCTGCACCTACGTAGTATAGGGCTGCTGGTATGGTAATTGCAGTAAAAAACTTAAAAACAATGCCAGCATCGCCGAAATCCTCTAGATAAATGCCTGTTGTTCCATGGAATATTACAGACGTAGCTGCAAAGGCTAGTAGGTACCATGGAAATAATATTAAATACCATGGTAATGCATGATCTTTAGATGTCCTGTCCCTTTTGTGTGCATGCGAAAGAATGTAGGGTATAATTGCAAAAAGAAAAATCGCTCCGATACTCATGTAAATTGCTGCTGGAATTTGCCATTCTGAAATGGCTAACATAGCACCACCAATGAATGCCGAGCTTCTACCTTGATTTGCCAACACTGTTTTAATAAAATGTCGCTTAGTTGCTCCTTTTAGATTCATTTTATTTGCATTTAATTTGGCAAACAAATAGGCAAGAACGTACATGAGCCCTAATGTTACAAAACAGAATACAGAAAACAGCAGCTCATTTTCGCCAAAATCAACGTCAAGGAATATTCTAAACAGTAACAGAGGGACAAAAATATAAAGCAAGAGAAGTCCAATTTTTTTCATAACTTTATCTACGTTACTCTCACCGAAAATTCGTGAGAGCAACAGCGTTACAATAAATCCTATCAAAATCCATGGAAGTGTCCAAAGACCTGTTATGTATGGTAAAATTGCATTTAATGTTTCAATCATCGGAGTTTACCCTTTGAACTAGATTTATCTTTCGATTACCCTCTTAGCTTTTCCTGTACTACGTGGTATGGTTTTTGGCGGTATGGCTTTGACAGGTACATGTAAATTCAGTACGCTATATATCTCCTCCTCGGCTTGTTTTTCAAAATCATCAAGGTGCCCTTCCTTGTATTTATTGTCCGTTGGTTCTATCTCTACTGATAACGAAGTTATATTGCCTTTTTTGGTTTTAACAATCTGATAGTTATTGCTCACTCCATCAACTTTCATTAATGCTGCCTCTATCTGCGATGGAAAAACAATGACGCCTTTAACTTTCATCATGTCGTCACTTCTTCCCTTGATGCGAGATTGAGTAGGAAGTGTTCTTCCACATTCACATTCCTCTTCGTAATATACTGCTAGATCCTTTGTTCTAAATCTAAGGACTGGAAAAGCTTCCTTAGTCAATGTTGTGTATACTAATTCTCCTTCTTCACCAGGTTCCAGCGTTTCGCCAGTATCAGGATCAATTACTTCAGTAAGAAAGTGATCCACATTAACGTGTAATTTTTTTTCTTTACATTCGGAAACTATCCCAGGGCCTATAACTTCTGTTAAACCGTAATGTTCATGTGCTGTGATCCCCCAGCGCTTCTCAATATTGGTTCTCATTTCCTCGCTCCATGCTTCTGCACCGAAACAACCTATTTTCAGGTTGAAATCTTCATGGGGCGTAAAACCCATCTCTTCTGCAACTTCTGCCATGTACATTGAATAGGAAGGAGTACATGCCAATGCTGTAGCGCCAAAATCTTTCATAACATTAATCTGTCGTTTAGTATTTCCTGAACTAATGGTTACAACCATTGCACCAATTTTTTGGGCTCCTTTTTCGAAACCATGAGCTCCTGTGAAAAGACCGTATCCATAGGAATTCTGAAGGATGTCATTTTTTCGAAGACCGTTTGCCCATAGCGAACGAGCCATAACTTCACCCCAAAGGTCAACATCATTATGTGTGTATGGTCCAACTACAGGTTTACCTGTTGTACCTGAGGATGCATGGATTTCAACAATGTCATCCATTTCGGTGCAGACAAGACCAAAAGGATAGAATTCTCTTAAATCTTGTTTTGTCAGGAAGGGAAGTCTTTCGATGTCATTTAAGGTTTTAATTTCGTCAGGTTTCACATGCGCCTCTTTGAGTTTCCCATGATAAAACTTATTGCTGTTGTAAATGTATTCAATTAGCTTCCTTAATCTCTTCAATTGCAGGTCTTTTAATTCATTCAACGGCTTTGTTTCAATTTTTGGATTCCAGAACTCTTTTGTCATAAGAATTTCCCTCGCTGTGGCCTAATAAACTATTTGAATATAATGATTTTGGGATTGTACGTAGTAATATGAAAAGATATTTTGTAAAAATTAAAGAAAGATATAAATTATGTTGGTTGTTTTCCAGCATAACGTTGAGATTGATATTCTCAATTATTTGGAGGAGAAGATATATATGATACTTGGTATGGGTATTTGGGTATTTATCGCGTGGATCGGAACAATATTGGCAGCGATATTATGTTTACTTTATGGCGTTTATCATTGGTTTATGAAATCTGATGAGGAAAAACCATCTGAAGTAAAAAATAAAAAATCTGGAAAAAGGGAGGCCAAGTGAGATGGAGGATGTTATCTTTTTTGCTATTTTTATGGCTCTTTTCGCTGCTATGTTTACCTTCTTAGGTTATTTAGGATACAAGAAAACTAAAACAGCCGAGGATTATTTTGTTGCTGGGAGAAAGATGGGGGCAGTTGTTATAGCATTTTCTTACGGTGCAACATTTATCAGTGCAGTTGCCCTGATAGGTTTTTCAGGTATTGCATCCATCTTTGGACATTCGATTCTTTGGCTAGCATTTCTCAACATTTTTGTTGGCATTCTTATAGCATTCATATTTTATGGTTTTAGAACAAGAAAGATGGGTCTTTCGCTTAATGCGCTGACATTACCTGAACTGCTAGGAAACCGGTTCAATTCAACCAAATTACAGTCAGTTTCAGGTTTGATAATAGCAATTTTCATGGTAGCATATATCTCTGCCGTGTTCTTGGCAATAGGCTCTCTTTTCCAAGTGACTTTTGGAATCTCATACGAACTTTGTGTTATAGTATTTACAGTTGTTGTTGGTATATATTTGATAGTAGGCGGATTGTATGCAGTTATGTGGACACATGCTGTTCAAGGTGTACTTATGTTAGCTGGTATGATCATCCTTACTGTAGGAATGTATGCTATGCTTGGAGGTATTGGGCCGGCTCATGAAGCTGCTGCTAGTTTGACTCCGGAAATTTTACAAAGTATCGGCAGTCCAGCAGCAACTCAGGCGCCCGGTGGTCTAACATCCATGCCACCTCTTTTTTCGCAACCCTTTATGATGATTTTGACGCTTATTTTTGGTGTTGGTATAGGAGTACTTGCCCAACCTCAGTTGATAACAAGATATCTTACAGCAAAAAATGAAAAAGCATTACGCATGGCAATACCTTATGGGGGAATATTTATTCTTTTGATGACATTCACTGCTTTTAGTATAGGCCCCCTATGTGATGTGTTAATGGTAAACAACGGGATAATGTATCCGGGAACGCCAGATAAAGTAGTCCCGCTCGTAGTAAGTGAACTATTCCCACAATGGTTTGTATTTTTCTTCTTATTTGCTGTTCTAGCAGCAGCTATGTCTACTGCAAGTGCATTATTTCATACTGCGGGTGCATCTATTGGGAGAGATGTATTTGAGAAAGGAATCATGAAGGGAATTTCCCATGAAAAATCAATAAAAATAACACGTATCGCTACGATTGTTATTATAGCAGCAACGCTAGTGATCACATTGAATCCATTGGATGTTGTAGCATTCATGTGTGCCTTTTTCTTTGGGTTAATGGCCTGTACGTTTCTTGCCCCGTATACTTTAATGTTGTATTGGAAAAAAACGAGCAAAGCGGGAGCATGGGCTGGTATGTTAGGAGGATTTATGTTTACAATGTTCTGGTACGTCCTTATTTATTTCAAAACAGCACCACAAATAATAGGCTCGTCGATGATAGATAACTATATGGTAAATATGTTGGATCCAATCTTTATAGGATTGCCATTATCTTTCGTTCTAACCTATGTCTTTAGCATTCTGATAAAGCAAGACAAAGATGAACAAAAAATCATGAAAAAATCATTTGAGAATATATAAAAAATAAAACATCTTAATTGCATCGTATCAGAAAATTATTCTTTGGAGGATATCATATGAATATTGTTGTTCTGGGCTCTGGAATGATGGGGCAGGCAATTGCATTTGATCTATGTAACTATTCATGTTTTGATGACATTACTATTGTAGACCAAGATGAGCAAGCATTATTGTCTGCTAAAAAAATTCTAGAAGGAGAAAAAATAAATTTTCTCGTAATAAATGTAGAAAAAGCTGATGATGTAAGGAATCTTTTTGAAAATTATGATGTGGCCATTTCTGCCATTCCATACAGGTTCAACTATGAACTGGCCAAAATGGCGGTAGAGACTAAAACCCACTTTCTTGACCTTGGAGGAAATAATAGCATTGTTGAAAAGGAAAGGAATCTATTTGAACAGGCTAGAAAACAAGACATTACAATCATACCTGACTGTGGACTCGCACCTGGCCTCGTTTCTACCATTACTCGTGACATAGTTGAAAGAATGGATTCTGTTGATTATGTAAAATTGAGAGTAGGTGGTTTACCTGTGGATCCAAAGCCGCCGCTTGATTATCAAATAGTATTCTCACCAAATGGCCTTATCAACGAATATACGGAGGATGCAATGGTTCTTGATCATGGTCAGATTGTTGAGAAGAAATCTATGACAGATATTGAAACAATTCAATTTTCAGAGCCTTTTAAAGAGATGGAAGCATTTCTTACGTCAGGTGGTTGTTCTACTCTTCCATATACATACAAAGATAAGATAGACTATCTAGACTATAAGACGATTAGATATCCTGGCCACTGCGAGAAATTCAAAATTCTTTTAGATATTGGGTTGGGTGGAGAAAAAGTAATTAGAGTTGGAGAACAAGAGATTGTTCCTAGAAAAATTTTAATTGACCTTCTTATGAAAAATATGCCTACTGCTGGGCGAGATGTGGTGCTCCTTAAAGTTTTGAGTGAAGGATTGAAGGATGGTAAAAAGATTCGTTTGGAATATACATTGATTGATTATTATGATGAGAAAAACGGTATCACTGCCATGATGAGAACTACAGGCTATTCCATTTCCATTATAGCTCAAATGATAGAAGATGGAACAATAAATCAAAAAGGTGTTTTTTGTCCAGAAGAAATCGTGCCACCTGATCCTTTTTTTGAAGAGCTTGAGAAGCGTGGCATTCAAATCAAACGTGAGATGAAATAATCAATGATTGATGTAGGGAATCAGTATGGGTGCAAGTAAGGAGTTTCTAGATGCAAAGGAAAGAGCGCTTAATTTGCTGTGGAAGGACAAAAGTGAAAATAAAGTGGATAAAGGAATCGAACAAATACTTGATATAATAAACAAATCTGATGATTATTACACTTCTAGCAGTTGTGCTGGAAGAATAGTTTTAATTGAGCTGCCTGAGATTGGTGATAAAAGGGGAGCAAAATTTTTGGGAAAGTGGCATAGACGGATAGAACAAAGTGAAGT
>DAOWHD010000079.1 GCA_030641605.1 Thermoplasmata archaeon | reverse complement strand
TTTGGTGTTAGATGGGGTTTTTCTAAATCTAGCATTATTATGTCTGCTTTTTTCCCTACTTCAATTGATCCAATTTCTTCTTCCATCCTCAGAGCCTCTGCACCGCCCAATGTCGCAAAATCAAGTACAGTTTGTGCAGGCAGAATCTTGGGGTCCCATCTGTGCTGTTTATGAATTAGGGCACAAAACTTCATGGTTTCAAACATATCTAATGTATTGTTGCTTGCGGCTCCATCTGTGCCTAAACTTACCGTAACACCAGAATCGATCATCTCAGGTATTGGTGCATATCCTCCAGTTGCCATCTTCATGTTGCTAACTGGGCAATGGGAAACTTTTGTTTTGGTTTTTTTAAGCTCGAGAATTTCATTTTTTGTAACCCACCCGCAATGAGCAAGTATCATCTTATCACTAAGAAGACCATATTTTTTAAGCTGACCAACTGGCCGTAGGCCATATTTTTTTTGCACATTGTATACTTCGTCACGTGTTTCAGAGCAGTGAGTCTGGAGAAGAACATCGTTTTTATCTCCAATTTCAAGTGCCTTCTGAAGTAGCTCTGGGCCACAGGTATATGTGGCATGTGGTGTAATAACAGGTGTTGCTATCTCATGGCCCTTCCAATTTTTTACGAATTGCTCACACTTTGTAATCAGCATATCGTAAGGATATTCTGGGGTTCCAAAATCAATCATTGCAAAGCCTAAAAAAGCTCTCACTCCGGCATTTTCAGATGTTTTTCCAACAGTATCCTCAAAAAAATACATGTCCAGAAATGTTGTAGTGCCTGAGGCAATCATTTCCAGAAGGCCAAGTTCTGTACCAATTTTTGCTGACTCACTGTCAAGTTTTGCTTCAACGGGCCAGATTTTTTCTTCAAGCCATTTGTTCAGGACCATGTCGTCCCCGTAACCTCTGAGCAAGGTCATTGGGATATGTGTATGAGTATTTATCAGACCAGGTAAAACTAGCTTTTTTCTCCCATCCACCTTAAAGTCTGCTTCTGTAGAAATAGATTTTTTAGAAATTTCGGTGATTTCATGATCTTCAATATAAATGTCTCCCTGCAGCCGCTCTCTTCTCTTATTTTGGGTAAGAATACTGGCTTTTTTGATAAGAATGCTCATATAATCCCTATTTGGTATCGGGTTTCACTTCTGTTCCCTTGATCCACAGCTCATCAAATTCGCTGTTTAAGCTTTCCACGATTTCTTTTTCTACAGTCCAAAAGCCTACCTCGTCTTGCTTAACTGGGCCTGCCAAGATAAGGGCCCGGTCGTCTCCGATAATGAAATTTCCTTTTATCTTTGAATATCTCTTGGCATTTAGTCCTTTAAATATTTCCGCATCTTTAAATCGATTTACCAAAACTTTGGAATTCTTTGGAATCTCTATATCTCCTAGATATTCTGCCATTATCCGGGGATTAGATATTTCTGAGATGTTCCATTTTTTTGCATGCCTCGAGGCAGGTGCATTTCCAGGTTTCTGTTTCGATCCAAACTCAACTGCAACACCTACTACAACTACGCCTATGACAAATCCTATAATCAAGGAAATTATGTCTATCATAATCCATCCATCCTTTAATATCCATATCTAGCATCCTAGATATAATGATTTGGTTTTCATGAATGTGAATGATAACATTTATTTTGGGTAACATTATATGGGCAAGGAAAAGTGACTGGGCATTGTAGATATGAATAAAGAAATTAGAAACGAGATAAACAAGCTGAAAGAGCAGCATAATACTATTATTCTGGTACATAATTATCAGATTCCAGAAGTACAGGATATTGCTGATTTTCTTGGGGATTCGTTAGATCTAGCAATGAAAGCTACAAAGACAGATGCGGAAAATATTGTATTTTGTGGCGTGGATTTTATGGCCGAATCAGCAAAGATACTAAACCCCGATAAAAACGTGATAATTCCTGATGCAGATGCAAAATGTCCCATGGCAGGGATGGTGGATCCAAACCGACTTAAACAATTGATGAAGGATAACCCAGACGCAGAAGTTGTTTCATATATCAATACTACTGCAGAGGTAAAGGCACTTTCAGACATTTGCTGCACGTCTTCGAATGGCACAAATGTTGTAAAAAGCACGTCTTCTGAGAAAGTAATATTTGTCCCTGACAGAAATCTAGGGGCATATATACAGCGGTTCACTCCAGATAAAGAAATGATCTTGTGGCCAGGCATATGCCCAACACACCATGAAATTCGCAAGGATCAATTACTAAAAATCAAGGAGAAACATCCTAAAGCAGAGATACTTGTCCATCCTGAATGCAGACCAGAAATTATAGATATTGCAGACCATGTACTTTCCACTAATGGCATGGTAGGTCATGCTAAAAAGTCGGATGTAAAAGAGTTTATTATCGGTACCGAAAAAGATATTTGTTATCGATTGAAAAATGAAAATCCAGACAAAGTGTTTTATCCTATTAAAACTGCAATTTGTCCAGACATGAAAAAGATAACACTGAAAAAAGTCTTAAATAGCCTAAGAACATTGGAACCAAAAGTAAAGCTTGATGATGATATTATGGAGAAGGCAAAGATGCCTCTTCAAAAAATGATGAATATTGGACGGGGAGATTAAAATGAAAAGAATTTACATGGACCACGGTGCATCCACGCCGGTTGACAAAGAAGTAATTGATGAAATGATTCCTTATTTTGATAAATATTTTGGAAATCCGTCTTCTATACACTCATTTGGAAGAGAGGCTTTTGATGCAGTAGAGGAATCAAGAAGTAAAGTAGCTGACATATTAAATGCAGATGCAGATGAAATTATCTTTACTTCAGGCGGGACTGAATCAGACAATCTTGGCATTAAAGGAGCGGCATATCTAAATAAAGACAAAATAGGTGGCAAAGGATATCATATAATAACATCTTCAATTGAACATCCTGCGGTTCTTGCGACTTGTAGGCATCTAGAAAAACAAGGTTTTAATGTCAAGTATCTTCCAGTGGATAAGTATGGCATTATACGAATAAAAGATTTAGAAGAAGCAATTTCCAAAGATACTTTTCTTATAACCATTATGTATGCCAACAATGAGATTGGTACAATAGAGCCGATAAATGAAATTGGCAGAATTGCAAGGAAACACGATGTATTATTTCATACTGATGCAGTCCAAGCGATATGCAAGACTCCAATTGATGTAGGCGAATCAAATGTTGATTTATTGTCCGTTTCCGCTCATAAGATTTATGGACCAAAGGGAGTTGGAGCATTATATATTAGAAACGGAGTGAAAATTTATCCATTGGCACACGGTGGCGGGCATGAAAAGGGCCTGAGAAGCAGCACATACAACACTCCGGGCATTGTTGGGCTTGGTAAAGCATGTGAGTTAGGAAAGACCAGACTCAAAGAGGATATGGCACATCTCAAAAATTTAAGGGATAAATTGATTAAAGACATTCTCAAAATTGAGGAAAGCTATCTTAATGGGCACCCTGAAAAAAGATTAGTAAACAATGCTCATTTTCGATTCACGGCGATAGAAGGAGAATCGTTAAATATGATGCTTGATGAGAAAGGTATTGCTTCTGCCACTGGCTCTGCATGTTCTTCCAAAAAGCTTCAAGCATCACATGTACTGATGGCGATTGGACTTAAACCTGAAGAAGCACATGGTTCGCTGCGGTTAACCTTGGGCAGGAAAAACACAGAAGAAGATGTTTCATACGTTGCTAGTGTGCTGCCCGATATTGTAGAGAGATTAAGGAAAATGTCTCCTTTATGGAATAGATAGAAGGTTTTAGCTATGGCAGACATGTATACTGAAAAGGTAAAGGACCACTTCTACAATCCTAGAAATGTTGGCGAGATCAAAGATGCAGATGGTGCCGGAACTGTAGGGAATCCTGTATGTGGAGACATTATGACTATTTTCATCAAAGTTAAAGATGATAGAATTATTGATATTAAATTCCAAACATATGGATGCGCTGCAGCTATAGCCAGCAGCAGTATAACAACTGAAATTGTTAAAGGTAAAACCTTAGATGAAGCAATGATGTTAACACGTGATGATGTAGCAAATGAACTTGGAGGATTACCTGCTATAAAGATGCATTGTTCAAATCTTGCTACAGATGCACTTCGTGAGGCAATAAAAGATTATAGAAAGAAAAAGAAAAAGTGAGATTTTATGAAGTCATACATTACAATTGATGGATGGAATGCCAAAATACGGTTTTCATCTGCTCATGTTATCCCAGAATATGAAAAATGCGGCAGATTACATGGACATACCTATGCAGTACATGTAAAGGTATTCGGAAAAACAGATGAAAAAGGAATAATCATGGATTTTGCCGTGTTGAAAAATGTGCTTAGGGATATTGTGAAGGAGTTGGATCACAGGGTTTTAATACCTGAAAAGAGCAGTGTTGTGACCCTTGAAAAAGAAAATGATAGTATTAAAGTGACTTCTCTTGGAAAACAATATGTTTTTCCTGTAAGTGACTGTGCTTTGCTACCTATTGGCTCTACATCGGCAGAGACACTTTCAAAGTACATATTAGAACAGGCCACAGAAAGGCTTTCTTTGGAAAAACAGATAGAAAAAATGGAAATAGGCGTGGATGAAGGATTTGGACAGGGCGCATGGGCGACAAAAACGTTTGAGAGGTAATTTATCTTATATGGTTAAAAAAGCGGTTTGTCTAATATCCGGTGGTCTTGATTCCTGTGTCACAGCATTCATAGCAAAGGAGAGTGGCTATGCAATTTATGCATTGTCTTTTAATTATGGACAGCGGCACAAAAAGGAAATAGAAAGCGCAAAAAAGATTGCATCTGCTGTAAATGCAGAAAAACACATCATTTTTGACATTGATCTTTATAAGTTTGGCGGTTCGGCATTGACAGATAACTCCTTAAGCATTCCAGACGAACAAAATCTGGAAAACATAGGTAAATCTATACCCTCCACATATGTTCCGGCAAGAAATACCGTTTTTTTGTCAATTGGTCTTGCATATGCTGAAGCCGTTAATGCTGAGGCATTGTATATTGGCGCCACTGCCATGGATTATTCGGGATATCCTGATTGTCGACCTGAATACATAGAGGCATACCAAAAAATGGCGGATCTTGCAACCAAGAAAGGAGTTGAAGGGCATCCCATTGGAATAGAAGTACCTCTGCTTTATCTTTCCAAGACCGAAATAATAAAAAAAGGCTCTGAACTCAACGTTCCTTTTGAAAAAACGTGGTCTTGCTATCAAGGTGGAATGAAACCTTGCGGTAAATGTGATTCTTGCTTGTTGAGGCTGAAGGGTTTTAAGGAAGCAGGACTTCAAGATCCTCTTACATATGAAGTTGTACCTGATTGGTATCAGTAGAGTACATCGCTATAATCTATTTTGGTAATCATGCCTGTTTCTTCTGTAATAATCATAGATATCCAATGTTACAGGAATTGATACAAGAACAACTATGAGTATTATAAGACAGGAAATACAATCTGATGGGACATTATATACTGTTGCTTCTTGATGATCGTCCCATAAACTTCCGCTAATTAGATCATTGAATAGGAGATTTATCGTTCCAATCCACGGTAACTCGAATCGAGCTTTCCCTGTAATCCATTCTGGTCTTATAGGTTCATTGCAGATGCCACCAGCTTGATCGCATCTGTCGTTTGTTATTGGATTGTCTCCCTGCGTTATAAATCCTGAGTGACTTGGTTTATAATGAGTTAATCCTACTGCACTTATAGTGATGGAAGTTACATTAGTTAATCCATATTCTGGTACAGTATACGTGCCATATGTTTCATTATATTCTATCCAACATATTGCTCTATGGATTATCTGGTCTTCATCAGTATTTCCATATTTTCTGTATATTATAACATCACCATAATCTCCGTATGATTGAAAACCTCCTTTGCCTTTTGCTATTTCTCCATAGTATTCATAGCCTTCAAAGCCACGTGTTAATACGTCTTCTTTACCGTTCACTTTTACCAGAAGTACCATATCGCCTGCATCGATGGTGCCAAATCTCCCAAAAGGTTCGTCTCTATGCATCATACTGCCTGATTCGATGGCTACCATTGGGGCACCGAACCATTGCCCCGTATAAGACCACAGGACTGTTAGCAGTATCAAAACTACAAAAAGAGCGACAACGACATCTCTGATTAATGATATCTTTTCGTTATCGCTTCGCCAAAAACCTAAAAACAATTTCTTGATATCCTTGATGTCCATCTGTTATCGCTTTCTCCTTTTGATGTCTTTCCCATCCAATATTATGTTTTTTGTTGCAGCCCCGCATATTGGACATATCTTTATATTTTCTTTGAATTTTTTACCGCATCCGAGACATTGGTAACCCCATTTAAATCTTTTTGTTATCTTTGGTTGGCCAATGTTACCAAATTTCATGTCTAAAGCATCAGCTACATTTTGTATGGAGTAATCGTCTGTTAATATAACAGCATCTTTGCCATCGTCGAGTTTCATATCTAGTGCAAGAGCCAGTACATCCACATCTGCCTTTGATAGTCTGTCTTCGTCTCCTGTCTTACGGGAAGTAGAGTTTACTGCATCTCTCGATTTTTTAGATGGGGAAAGAATAGACAGTCCCTTTTCTATCAAAAATTGGAATGCACGATAATCTCTGCCGCCGGGTTTTAATTCCATGGAGATGCTACTGGTAGTAACCATTGCTGCATCGTCAAAATTAATTGGTATGCCAGACAGAATGGCAGATGTATCTATAATATAAATCTTTGATTTTTTTTTAGAGGACATTTTATAGCAGTAAGCACTCTTTTTATATTTTATTTTAACCCGTCAGAGATTGCAGTGTTGAAAAAAACCAATTTATCCTATTAGATTAACAATATCCTTTATTTTAATCAGTTTCTGATCACCTGTATTCATATCTCTAAGAGTCACAGAGTTTTCTTGTAGCTCTTTAGGGCCTATTAAAATAGTTTTTTTAGTATTTATGGAGCTTGCATATTTTAGCGATTTGCCCACTCCTCTCCTTAGAAGATCTACATCAACAGATGCACCTTGTCCTCTAAGCTTTTGGGCAATTTCAAGTGATTTACTTATCATATCTTCATTTATGGGTACAACATAAAAATCTAATTTTGGTGAAGGAAGGTTATATTTCTCGATTTCTAATGCAAGTATGGTACGGTCAAAACCCAATGCAAATCCAGCAGTTGGAGTTTCTCTTCCACCAAACAATGGAATAAGTTCGTATGCACCCCCGCCGCATATTTGTTTTTCTGCACCTAATGATGGCGCTTCTATTTCAAAAACAATGCCTTTGTAATAATCAAGACCTCGCACTATGCTCATCTTTATTTGATAGTTTACATCAAATGAGGTTTCTAACAATTTTAGAATTTTCATTAAATTCGATAATTCTTGTTCTGCTGTTTTATCTCCTTTTATGTAGTTTAAAATCTTGTTAACATCAGAGTTTTGAATTACATCTAAAAAGCTATTTGCATTTTCCTTTTCAACACCAAAATCCTGCAACGCTTCAAAAACATCCTCAAATTGAGATTTATCTATTAATGGTATTAAATATTTTTGTTCATCTTTTGATATCTCAAGCTTATCAAACATTGAAGACAGAATGTTTAAATTTCCAATGCTTAACGTTATATTTTCCAAGCCAACATTTTTCAGAAGTTTATAGGCCATGGCAATAAGTTCAGCATACGCCTCAGGGTTGTCCGTTCCTATGATCTCGCAACCTGCCTGCTTGAATTCTCTATATCTTCCCTTTTGTGGTCGGTCATATCTAAAACAGTTGCCAAAGTAGAATAATTTCAGAGGTTTTGGTTCCATCTGGAGTTTATCAACATAAAAGCGTATAACGGGGGCTGTAAGCTCGGGTCTAAGAGAAAGGTTTCTACCACCTTTATCTGTGAAAGAATATATCTCATCAATAACTGCATCGCCAGATTTAGCAGTAAAAAGATCCAAATTTTCAAACATTGGAGTTTGTATCTCTCTGTATCCAAATGTCTTAAATGTAGACATCATACATTCTTCGACGTATCTTCGCTTTTCCATTTCCCCTGGAGTGAAATCTCTTGTTCCTCTAGGTATCTTAAACACGTTTAGGTCGTATGAAAAATCATGCTTAATATTGTTTCTACTCAAAAGTGACATATGATTGCTGGCAGCACAGACAGATCATTTATTACGTTTTATCCAAACTGTCTTACGACACTAAGAAATTCTTAATAAACTGTTGTATTATTTACCTTTACAGAAATACCGGATTTGATTTCATTAGAAAGGAGGAATGCAAGAAATGAAAGAGGAATATTATCCATGGGGTGGCGAATTTACCGCCTGTTCACCTGATGGATGTATTGCAGTTGTACTCCTCAATGTAA
>DAOWHD010000018.1 GCA_030641605.1 Thermoplasmata archaeon | reverse complement strand
TCTAAAAAATCATCATATGATTCAATCTGGTGATTTACCATACTACGATCTCTATAAAAAGCGTCAACAAGTTCTCTCATTCATTTACACCTATTATTCGTTACTTTCCACTACAAATCTATAAGCGATAGATTCTTTTGCAGTATGGCTATTTCTAATAATTTTCACAATTTGTCCCGATTTTGCCCCGATGAAAATAGACACAGGATCCGTATCCAGGATTTTTGGAAGTTGATTAGGTTCAATATTATATTTCTTGAGTAATTCTCCTCGTTCCTTTTCAGAAATTATTGTGTGGAGGGGAACTAGATCGTGGCTCATCATATCAAACTGTATCCGTATCTTTTCCTTTACCATTATACGTTTTTCCTCCTAGTATATATTTGTTTCAGCGGGCCTGAAGGGATTCGAACCCTTGGCCACCTGGTTAAAAGCCAGATGCTCTACCTAGCTGAGCTACAGGCCCATTATGGGCCGGGACTCAACGGATACACCATACTCTTTATATATCACACTCTATCCAATTTAACACTGAAATAGCCTACCCGTTATACTGGTTCCCATATAAATATCTTATGGGGTGCCATCGAGGGTCTTACACAATTAATACTGTTCATAGTTTTGGGTCTTCAAAATCTTTATGATGGTTCTCTTGGTCTTTGTTGTTCTCCTTTACATGCTTCAGAATAAGTTGATTTTTTTGTTTTTTGAACGTGATTTCATAATCCTCAAAAATTGGGTTCCTACCCAGCAAAACTGGTATATCACTCCTGGCGGATACATGTATCTGGTTATTCTCATATGAATTGGCTCTCTCATTTTTCCCAATAGTTATATCTATTGTGGATTTAAACAGAGACGCCGTCCCACCAGCAGTATCAACCTCTCCTGCCTCTTCTAATTCCAATCCTAAATACTGTGCTATGGGCATAGGTATGACAATGAAGTCTCCACCGGAATCTAATAATGCTTCTATAATAGGTGTTCTCTTCTCTTTATAGTGAAACTTAACAGGTACTATGGGGTATTTGTAGTAATCAAAGATAAAGTTTGTGCTTGACATATGAATCAACGTAATTGAGTATATCCAGATAATACTTTTGATACTTTTATAGTATCTTCTGGAAATTTGTCTTCGGGATATTTTTCTTCAGCCAGCCTAAGGATGTCCTCTACATTACTACTGTGATCAATAATCTCGTCGTTAAAAAGCAAAAGCCACTCTCCTGTGAATTCTTTTAGATATTTTTCCTTATTCATATACTGGCTGGTACTACAAGTACTGCATATAAGTTTTATGTTTCGTTGTATGTTGCACACCGGCTGTTGTGCTGTGATTTTTTGGCATTTGGCGGAAAATTTGGGAAAAGTATATATATTGGGTGGTTACAAAATAGTATTAAGTTAAAAAAACTATGCAAGAAGAGGTTTTAGTAAATATGGATATAATAACGTTGGATGATTTATCAAGAGCAATAGCATATAGGGTTGGAGTGGACATTGACGAGGCACGTAGAGATGCAGGGTTTGTGCTGGATATATTTGGATTTGATGATCGCGTTATAGACAATGTGTTGGACCCAGAAGATAGACAGTTATTTTACATCTTAGAGGAAGAAGGGATGCTTGCCACTGAACGAGAAGAGACAACTCTGTATGATGGGCGAGAATGGAGAACGCATTATTGGCAACTTAAAAAAGAAATCATTTTGAATTACGCTCAAGAAGAAAATAAACCAATTAGAACCACTATTCTGGATAAAAACCAGCCCATTCCAACTATTGAAGATTCTGATGAGGAAGACGTTTATGATCAACTTGAGGAGGATATTTGGACTACTAGAAAAATAAATGAGTAAATCCTTCTGCATTTTTCAAAAAAATTAATAACCAACTTGTAGTTTCCTACTTTTCACATAGTTTGAAGGCTAAAATAGCTTTTCTGGGTGATATGGCATGTCGAAAAGAAGGAGAATAATAAGTTCTGAATCAGTAACTGAAGGGCATCCTGATAAGATGTGTGATATAATATCTGATGCCATTCTTGATGAGGCGCTAAGGCAGGACAAATATTCCCGAGTTGCGGTTGAGACAAGCACCAAAAATGGTGGTGTTATGGTTTTTGGTGAGATGACTACCAAAGGATATGTTGACATACCGAGCGTAGTACGAGATGCGATAAAGGATATAGGTTACACTGATTCTAGTTATGGGATCGAATGGGAAACCTGTTCTGTTTGGGTTCAGATAACTGCGCAAAGCCCTGATATATCCCAAGGTGTTTCTGAAGGAAAGGGTTTACATAAAAAACAGGGAGCAGGCGATCAGGGAATGATGTATGGTTTTGCCTGCAATGAAACAAAAGAATTGATGCCATTGCCAATTACACTCGCTCATAAACTTGCAAAAAAACTTTCGGATGCTAGGAAAAATGGCGATATATCATATCTCAGGCCAGATGGTAAATCTCAAGTCTCGATAGAATATGACAAAAACGGTAAACCTCTTAGGGCTGATACGATTGTTGTTTCAACGCAACATGATGGTATGATTTCTCATGACAGAATACGAAAAGACATATTGGAAGGAGTGATCAAGCCTGTTTGTAATAAGTGGATTGATAAAGATACAATATTTCATGTGAATCCTACAGGTGCTTTTGTCAGAGGGGGGCCATATGCTGATGCAGGTCTTACTGGGCGAAAAATCATTGTAGATACATATGGAGGAGTAGGTAGACATGGTGGCGGAGCATTTTCTGGAAAAGATCCAACAAAGGTAGATCGAAGCGCTGCATATGCTGTTCGCTACATAGCAAAAAACATTGTTGCTGCTGGTATTGCGGATAAATGTGAAATCCAGCTAGCATTTGCAATAGGTGTTGCTGAACCCGTTTCAATTAACATAGATTGTTTTGGGACCAATAAGATACCTATTTATAAGATAGAAGATATCGTGAGGGAGTTTTTCCCGCTTACTCCTAGTGAGATTATTAGACATCTCGATCTCAGGCGGCCGATATTCAAAAAAACTGCTGCATATGGACATTTTGGCAGAAACGATCCTGATTTTACATGGGAAAAAACAGATAAGGCAGATTTAATTAGAAAGGAAGCAGGATTGAAAAAATAGATCAATTTGCTTGATGATGAAGCGCGTAAAGATCAATTGATAAGCAATATATAGTAAGTATTAATTATACATAGGTATCCAGAAAATATATTATGTGGAGGAAGAGATATTATGGCAGAGTTTGAGACGGTAAGGGCTGAAGAAATAAAATTTGGTAGAAACAACTTCATAGAGATAGCCAGAAAGAAGGTGATTACTGATAGTGGTGAAAATGAATTCATCTCTATCGGTAGAGGTTTTTATCTTCCAGATAAGGAAAAGAGATGGAAATCATCCATTACGCTTCCTAGTGAAAAAGATAAGCTTGAAAAAATTGCAGAATTAATAAAATCAATCTAAATACGGGATATTTTGCTGCTATTTTTCCTTCGTTAGTTTAAAGTAGATGCATAGGTATTTAGAGGTGTGATTGGAGAGGGTGACTCTAAGGAAACTAGAATATATGTAATTATTGCTTTCTTAATTATTCTAGTCGTGATTTTTGCTGTTGTTTTTAGTGGCAATCAGTTGAAACAAGCATACATCCATCACGATTTTTTGGATGGGGGATGGTGTGAGGATTTAGTAGAACGTGATAGTGGTTCTCAGTTTTTGGGTTTGGAGAAATGGGGATCCTTGACATATAAGATTGATTGCAACTATACTACGTATCTTACTATTACAACCATTAAAACTTTGGTCATGATGGGTGAGAAGGAACTCAGAGATAAGACTGGCGAAACAATGGAAAAGGCATTAAATGTAGAAATAATGCCTGAGGAGGATACTAAGATTACAGGAGGACGGTTGTTGAAAAACGGACATAAAACAATGTATATTGTTTACAATGGAACTGATACTTCTAAAAATTCATATGAGCAGATAAAGATTATTTGTGAGGTGTGGAACTGCGGCAAGTCAGGCACCTCTGTAATCTGCTTGGGATTTGCTCAGATTACAGATAATGCGCATAACAATTCTGAAATAAATACCACATATTGGGAGAAAATTGTTGGGGATAAAAAAGAAACGTTTGGAACCGAAGGTTTTCAAAGGGAAGATGGGTTAATATACAATGTGATTTGCCACTAGTCTTCTACTCTTTTAATTCTGCCTTTTGTAAACTGTACCCCATGGGGCAATCTATATTTTCCTTGTAAATCTTCGTTATTTTGTATTTCTTATCCTTTTGTACTGCTTTGTTGGTGCAGAGGTCATAAAATGGGCATCCAATACTTTTACAGTCATTCTTCTCTATTTTTGTTTTACTTCCCTCAGACAATTTTTTGTCTATGGTGGTAACAATCGGTAATTCTTGCACCTCTACGACTATGACGCCCCCCTCGAAAACGTTGCAGTTATGTTTCTTGTCTCGCACTTTGGTAATTTTATAATGTCTGTTGGGCTTTAGATTGAAGCATACTGTTTTTAATTTACAATTTCTGCATTCGTTATTTGGTCCCAAGTAAATGAATTCTTTATCTTTTTCAGCTAGTTTTTCTCCTATTAATGTGACTAGAGGCATCCTATATTACTCCTGTTTGTTTAGCTAGTGTTTTAGCTGCTTTTTCGGTGAGACCGGTTTCTCCCAATATCGTGTATCTCTCTGGGCGTATCTCGTGAGCCCTTACTAGTGCTTCAACAATTTTTTTCTTTGATACGCCCAGTTCTTCTGAAGTGGTTGGTGCCCCTATTATTTTAAGCGCATCTCGCAGCTTTTCCCAGTCTCCGCCATGGAGATACATCATCATGATTGCACCTATGCCACATTGTTCACCATGCAACGGTTTTTTTCTTTTTTTGCCTTTCAGCATGATTCCTGGGCCTAGATGATCTAGCATGTGCGAGAACATGTGTTCCGATCCTGATGCTGGCCGGGTACTGCCTGCTACGCTCATTGCTACGCCTGATACAATCATTGCTTTTACTGCAACCCAGGCCGATTTTTCCACGTCTGGTTTAATTTCATCGGCATGATCTATCACAAGTTCTGCTGCGGTTTCTGCAAGTACAGCAGCGTGACTACTGTACTCCTCATATTTTAATCGATGGGCGAGTTTCCAATCCATTACTGCAGATAGATTAGATATCACGTCTGCACATCCTGCTGCAAGCATTCTAAAAGGTGCTTTGTAAATGATTTCAGTGTCTGCAAGTACTGCTAAAGGTGATGCTGCTGTCTTTGAAACAGATCCACTCCTGTGTTTCAATGATGCACGTGGGGATGCTATGCCATCGTGGGATGCACATGTTGGCACACTGATAAACGGTTTAGAAAGTTCAAATGCTGCAAGTTTTGTAACATCGATGATACTTCCACCGCCTACTCCTAGCAGTATATCTATTTCGTGTTTACTGGCATAGTTTATAAGTTTGTTTACTTGACCAACAGTTGCTGCTGATACTATTTTCTCCGTCACGGTGTAATCTGCTTTTTTAAGGATTTTAGCTATTTTGTCTCCAGATATCTTCTTGGTTCTTTTACCAGCTACCACTAGTGCAGAATTTCCTTTTACTATCCGATCGCAAAGTTCGGCAACCTGTGATGTGGTCCTGTGACCCACGATAATTTCTCTAGGAAATACCATAGTTTTTGATTTGGTAAATCGCTTCATAATTAGATTCGTAAACCAAGCCTTTAATATATTATATTTTCGTCGAAGGAAATAATAATTTTTATGAAAAAAATCAGGAACATACGACAAGTATATGTAGCAGAAACAACAGATATATACGGGGGCGTTGTTGGAGTAGCCTCTGGGCTGCTAATAGCGATAAGTAACACAACACTCACATTATGTTTGGAGGGATGAAAACATATGGAAAAAAATAAATTGGGTTTGATTATGTGGAAGCTGGAGAAACTCGAAGATTTCTTTCCCTGTTTTAAATCAATGATAAAAAAGAATTGAACATAGAATCAAGCAAACTTAAACTAAAAGGATCTCGACCTGTTTGCATCACTATTGTTCTACATTGGACTCTATGGCGAATTACTGGCAATTAACAGAGTGAAATTTGGCAAGTTATGCCCATCATGTCAATGTTAGTTATATAAACTCTCGTAACTTCTCCATGTGGGGATTGACCATTCCACATTTTTTAACCGAGAAAATATCTTCCATTATATGAATGTCGCTTATCACAGAATGGTATTCTTTTGTAAGAATGTCGCTGAATTTTTTCACACTTTTTATGTCTTCAGCCGTTAAAACAAACATCCAATCATAACGGCCATTAAGATAGCTACTACATTCGACATTCACTCCGATTTCTTCTCCCCTCCGATGCATGGTTAGTTCAATTATTTTGCTGATAGCATCATCTATTGGTTCAGTAGATCTTTTAATGAGAATTATATATCTGTTCAAATTGAGTTCTTCATTATCCGCTACTGCATAGTATCCCCAAATCTTTTTGTTTTCCTCAAGATTATGTATAATTCTTCCTACTTTCTGATAGGAAAAATCACAGTTCTCAGCTATTTTTTTAATGCTTTCCCTTGCATTTTTCTGAAGCTCAGCAATAACCTTTTCCTCATCTTCATATATTTGTTTTTTACCACTTTTTGCCATATTTCTCAACTCTCCTCTTTAGTTTTTGGCGATTGCCATTTCCCGCTTTTCTCAATCCAAGCGTTATCTACATCATCTCGCAGATGTATGGGTAAACTAGGTGTTCCATTATGAAAAACACCCTATCTTTTTAGAGTATGTTTACTTTTTTATCAGTAAATTCTTTTGATTGAACATGTCTAGGTTAGTTATTTGTCTTTTTAATGGAATTTTTCATAAAAGCATAGAGATAACGCTTTAATATTTTCCATCGTAATTCATAGACACTCTCCTGACCAGTCATGGCAGTAAACAACATTTCTGCGAGCTTGTTATCTTTGCTCGCAAGTTTGACAATATTTTCGTTTCTTTTTCCCCATTGTTTTGTTGACCTAAGCATGAGTTTTATTTCCTTCCCAAAGTCGTTTTTCCATCGTTTCTCATATCTTGATAGAAATTGTTCACTAGTATCGTTTGCTTGGATAGCTTCGGCAGATACTCTTGCAGCTATCTCCGCAGAAGCTAAAGCATAGTAAATGCCTTCGCCACTAACTGGATTGATGAACCCTGCAGCATCTCCACAAAGAATAACACGATCAGTATAGGTTTTTTCAAGAGGTTTTACTGGTAAAGTTTCGCCTCGTAATTGTGTACTTTCAATATTTTTTGGAATTATATCTGTATTTTTTAAAAGGGAGAGATAGGCATTAAATACCTCTTTTAGATTCTTCTTGTCATTTGTCATTTTTCCTCTGAGCCAATAATTTGCAATACCTATGTTTACATGATTCTGTTTAGGGAATACCCAGCCATATCCTGGTATACCATGGATTTTACTGTGGATATGGCAAAAGCGTTTATCTGTATAATATTGATCCATGGCATCTTTCTTTAATGAAAATTCTTCAACGACAGAAATGCCAATAGATTTGTGCGGAATGAATAGCCCTGCTTTCCGTGCAACTGTACTCAAGAAACCGTCGGCACCGATAACAAGTTCGGTATCAATATGACTCCCATTGTTGAGTGTGACCTGAGCTTTATCTGAAGTTATTTTAAGATCTTTAACGGATTTACCATCCTGGAATCTAGCTCCACTATCTACAGCAAGCTCAACTAGTGCATTGTCAAATTTTTTTCTGAGAACCATTGCAATAATAGGTTCTTGCTTATGTATCTCTACTTTGTAGCGTAATGATTGTGAATATAAATATCCGCCATATGAATATGATTCGATCGCATTAATATCCTTAATGTAAGGAAATCGTTTGAGTACTCTGAGAGGTAGACCTCCTCCACATGGTTTATCTCGTGGAAATTTTGCTTTGTCGACAAGAAGTACGTTTAACCCTTGTTCAGCAAGAGTTTTTGCAGCGGTTGACCCAGAGGGCCCTGCTCCCGCAACAACAACATCTGTCTTCATTATTCCGTTTCACACTTCATATTTCCTATTCCCAAACGACAGTTTCATTAACACAACAATGCGTTTAATATGATGATTTGCCCTAGCCAGCTAACAGCATTAATTCTCTTCCACATATTGGACAATACTTACTATCCACATGGAACGTTGCACCACATTTTAAGCACTTATACAAGTATCATATAAACACCTCATGGTAGTTAATTATTCCGTGTTAAATGTTAACAACAATATTTTTGTAATCCGTACTATATAAACCTTTACAACAGTTTATCCAAGGAGCAAGCGCGGTTACTGTCACACATGTTGCAAATAAATATCTTAGAAACATTTATAGTAACCCAGTCCATTCTATCTCTAAAAATAGGTGAGATGAGAAAATGAAAGTAAACAATCCACATGAGTTAGTTGGAAAGGAAGTATGCGATACGAATGGGACAACGATTGGAATCGTAGACAAATACTGGAACAGTTGGAACACTGAGTATCCAGGATATTTCTTCGGAATAAAAACAAATGAAAATACAAGAGATACATGGTTCCGAGGAACAAACAAACTTATCCCCGTATATAGTGACTACATAAGAGAATGGGGCGATCATATAACCCTAAACAAAACAATGGACGAGTTAGGTCGATTTTGGAGCAAAGCCGTTCCTTGCGGTACAACAACCTATCCAACAGACCAACTAGTTGACAAGCCAATCTATGACAAGAATCATTCCCGAGTTGGAACATTCTACGGTTGGGTAGAAAGCGATGGCACATACAAGCAATATGGATGCTTCGTAGACCCATTCTTATGCGATATCTGGAATATACCATTCAACACAATAATGCCGATGTCTACCGACTTTATACATGATGTAAAAGACACCATAACACTGGACAAAACCTTAGACGAGCTAAAAGAATACTGGCATGAACACCATCAATTCTAGATAGAAACAATTCTTAATACTTTGAGAGGTATAACTTGCCTCTCTGTCTTTATTTTACCTAAGCTAGGTGACTTGTTGTATGATACGTACTGGCTCTTCCAAAGAAAAGGAATACATCGAATATTTGAAGAAAAAACATGGGAAACGGAAAAAGGAGTAACATAAAAAAAACAATACTGCGTACATCATTAATCGTTCATTCACGAAAATTAAAACCTATCTTCAGGAGTACTTTCATAGTTAAATGCTGGATAGATCAAACAAAATTATAGTTTCCTTCGAAGCCTAGTTTAATATATCATATTTTCCTTTTGGATGTCTGTGATGAGCTTAAACGTTTTTTATCAAAATCATAAAATCGAAGTCATTCTGGGAACATTTATTGCAGCAGTAGGTATCTTGGTACTAGGGTGTATGCTTTTTCCCTTAATGTTTTATGATCAACTGATTTGGAAGTATTTCTGGGGCCCAATTGTTTCTGATGTTGCGGGTCATTCTGTTTCATTTAATGGCGTTTTAGCAGAGCAAAAATACACTATGGTTTCTGAAATTACCTATGGCCTTCTCATTGTTATCGCGTTATACGGTCTTTATAAACTTTTGAAGCGATGGAATGTTCTTGTAGATTGGAGATTTCTCCTTGCTTTGTTGCCGTACATTGTGGTTGGTTCAGTTACCCGTGTTTTGGAAGATTCTGGATTTTTCAATGAGCCTCTGGTATATTTGTTTGTATCTCCATTGATTTATGTGCAAATTTTAATATGGGTGCTGGTTTTCTTCCTTGTTGGACACTATCTTCAGCACCGTTTTGAGAAGCAGTATTTAACAGTAAATTCCATTTTGTTTTCTGGAGGGGTTCTTTTATTATTGCCGTTCCTTTTTTTTACTGTGCAGTGGCTCCTTGGTGATCAATGGGGTGCTAGCCACGGCGTACGATTCGATATGTTCTTTTTGATGATTGGTTTAGTTTCTTTAATCCTTGCCATTGTGTATGCCGTCTCTCGATTTTACAAGGATAACGATCATATCAATATTTATTCAGAACCGCTGAATTTGGCGATGATCGGCGGCCACATGATTGATGGCATTACAAGCTATGTTAGCATTTATGATCCCTTGCATATGGGATTAACTGGTTATCGTGAACTGCATCCTGCCTCAAATTTTCTAATGGAACTTTGGCCGCCATTGTTTCCAATTGTCAAATTTCTTCTGATTATTTCTGTCATATATCTCTTTGATGTACTTTACAAGGAGGAATTACACGAATATCGACGCTTGATAAACCTTTTAAAAATTGGGATATTTGTACTTGGTTTTGCGCCAGGAGTACGAGACCTGTTAAGAGTAGTAATGGGGGTCTAATTGAATGAAAAAAAGACGTCATCCTGATTGGTTAAAGGTGCCTCTAGGTAGTGGGCAAGCTTATGTAGAAATGAAAAAAATGTTGCGGAAGGCAAAACTACATACGATTTGTGAAGAGGCAAAATGCCCCAATATGGCAGAATGCTTTGGTAACGGAACTGCTGTTTTTTTAATACTAGGGGATACTTGTACGAGAAACTGCAAGTATTGTAATGTTAAACATGGAAAACCACTTCCTTTAAATCCAGATGAGCCAAAAGATGTTGCAGAAAGTGTTAAAAAATTAGGGTTAAAATACGTTGTTATTACTTCTGTAACAAGAGATGATTTGGAAGATGGCGGTGCCAGTGTTTTTTATGATTGTGTAAAGGAAATCAAAAAATTGAACGATGATTGTAGAGTGGAGGTGCTAATTCCTGATTTTAGGGGAAGCAAAGATGCACTAAAAAAGGTTATGGATTCTAGACCTGATGTTATAAATCATAATATCGAAGTATCCGAAGGATTGTTTCCTGAAGTAAGACCGGAAGGCAACTATAAAACAAGCTTATCTCTCTTAGAAAACATAAAAAATATTGATGGCAACGTAAAGACAAAATCTGGTTTTATGGTAGGATTGGGAGAAGATAAGAGCCATATCATAAAAATGATGGAAGATCTGAGAAAAGTAAAAGCCGATTTTTTGACAATTGGGCAGTATTTGCAGCCAACAATTAATCATGCTAAAATTAAAAAATATTACACACCAGAAGAATTTGAGGAATTCAAAGGTATTGCTCTAGATATGGGTTTTGAACATGTAGAGTCTGGACCCTTGGTCAGAAGTTCATATCATGCAGAAAGAGCAATTGCTGAAACTAAAAGATGAAGTTTATAAATGAATAAAGAATCTCCCTTGATGAAAATGCAATCTAGATCTGTTTACAAAGTACCAAAAGGGAAACTTTTAAAAATCCGCTTAAAATATGACGAAAAAAGCAATCTAATCGATGAAATAAACATAACTGGAGATTTTTTTGCTTAC
>DAOWHD010000015.1 GCA_030641605.1 Thermoplasmata archaeon | reverse complement strand
GAGGCTTAGCGAGATTAGGAATAAAGGATGAATCGAAATGAAAATAACATGTTATGGTGGCGTAGATGAAATTGGTGGCAACAAGATTCTAGTGGAAAATGATGGAACTAGAATCTTTCTTGATTTTGGACAGCGGATGGGTTATGAAAATGATTTTTTCTCTGAGTTTTTAAATCCAAGAACAAACACACCAATAAAAGATAGAATAACCATAGGTGCACTTCCAAAGATTCCAGGCGTTTATAGAAAAGATTTGATAGTACCTACCGGTGTAGAAAATCTCAGTAGTTCAGTGTATGCCAGAGTACTTGAAAGCAAGTCACCTCTTTTGTCTCCATCTGGAATAGATACATATGAGGATTATATCGGTCGAGAGGGAAAACCATATGTCGATGCTATATTCCTTTCACATGCTCATCTCGATCACACAGGTGCCATTGGATTTTTACACCAAAATATTCCTCTATATTGCTCCAGAGTAACCGAGATACTTGTGAGGGCAATTGATGATGTAACAATGTTTAAATCTAAGGCGCTGGACTCAAAAACAAACGATATTGATTTTTACAAAAAAGGCATCTTTCCAGATAGCCCGAGAATAGTTCATGGCAACATTAAACGAAAATGTGTTTCACTAAAAGACAATGAAAACGTTAACATTGGTACGTTGTCCGTTACACATATTTCACAGGATCATTCGGTTCCTGGTGCTTCAAGTTTTGTTGTCAATTGTTCGGGTAAAAAGATCCTTTATACTGGAGACATACGGTTCCATGGGTACTATCCAATGACTATTGAGGAGTATGCTGCCAAGGTGGGTCCTGGAATAGATGTCATGATATGTGAGGGAACCAGAATAGATTCTGATAAGGTTCTTCCTGAATCAATGATAAAAGATAAGATTGCCGACAAAATCAAAAAGGCAAAGGGCCTTGTTTTTGTAGATTTCAGCTGGAAGGATACGACCAGATATGAAACAATAAAACAAGCTTCTGAGGATGCAGGGAGAATATTTGTTATCAATGCAAGACTTGCGTATCTTTTGAATAAATTGGATGAGTATCCCTCTGCAGATAGTGTAAAGGTATTTCTTAAAAGGAAAGGGTCCTGTCTTTACTCACCTGGGGATTATTCTAGTTCAAAATACGAGTATGGCTTGTCGGTTGATTGGAAGGAAAATAAAGATAGTACGCATTATGATAATGCTCTTACTGCTTTGGATATTAAAAAACATCCTGAAAGATATGTTATGATGCTTTCCTATTTTGACTTGGGGCAGATGTTTGACATTGCTGATGAAAATGGGAAAATACCGGACTCATGGTTTATTAAGGCTCAATGTGCACCGTTTTCAGATGAGATGGAATTGGATGAAGAGAGATTCATGAATTGGCTGAAAGCCTTTGGCATTGGGTTTGACCTTGGAAAAACTCCAATTCCTGACGGTTGCACCAATAAGGATTGTGATAAACTCCATAATATAATTGAACGAGCACATGTTTCCGGTCATGCATCTAGGCCAGAACTTAAGAAGCTTATTGGGTTGGTGAACCCAAAGGTGTTAATTCCGGTGCATACGATGTATCCAAAGGCGTTTGGAGAGCTTGCAGAGGAAATTAAAACAGGAATTGAAGTTATGTTGCCTGAGTATGCAAAGACGTACGCGTTTTAATTGGGGAAAAATACGTCGAATTTATTGGAGGTATGTTATGCAGAATTTTGTGATGTTAGTGAAACAAACAATCTTGGTGTTGTTTGTAACATCCAGTAGGCTTTTTTCATAGTTATTTGATTTTGTTTATAAAAATAGAATACTTTATATAATGGTGGATGATATAATATTTGGTGCGGAGAGTGTGAAGATGAAGGCATATCAAATCTCAATAGAAGACCCATTTGTGCAGATGTGGTTTAACCTCTTATATGCCCAAGCTAGATTAGGGGCGACTGTTGAAAAAATTACAAAATATTACATGGGTTACATCCTCCAGCTGGATGAGGAAGAACTTGAAAAATACTATTACGTAAAACCAAAAAATGAAAGTTTCGTTTCTGAGATACTTAAAATTTTTGATAGAAAACCAGAAGTACCTAAAATTGAAATCCCCTTCGATAACCTTTTCTTTGCAAAGGATCTAAAGCTAGAAAAATAATTTAAAGATGATTCAAGCTGCATACGAAATGTGATAGTCATCTCTAGCAGGTTTTTATGAGCGAAAAACCTTAGAAAACGAGAAAAGAACGATTTTTAGATAATCACATGAAAATCTACTAAATCTAGTGATGTGTTGTTGCCATTAATCGCTCTGACTTCTAATGTATGAGGCCCATGTGTTGCTTGTAAATCCCATGTAAATGGTGCTTCATCATCGGTATGTTGTTTTACATTATCAATGTAGAATTCTACAAGGTTTGTGTTTTCGGCTGTTACGTTCACTTGTAGTTCTCCAATGATTCTAGGAGATGCTTTTTGGATGAGCAGGCTCTTGAAAATTGTTGGGAATTTCTGCCCGAAAAAATATGTATTAAAAATTTTGGGTGTTTCAATTTGTACCTTGGGAACGTTAGGTTCTAAGTTTCCGTATGCTCCATCAATGTACATTATGCCCATACCCTCGCCATACCATTCTGCAAACATGGCTGAGTCATATGCCATTCTGAGCCAACCGTCCTCTCCCCACTCTGCTCCAGCACTGTTTTTTATAATCCAGCATTGGTTATTGTCATCATAGCCTACAATAGCCATTACGTGTCCATTAACTATTTTTCCCCATCTATGGTGATATACACCTCCTTTGTAGCAGTTATAATCTCTACATAAATAGAGACATGCAGCAAGTGGGCCATGTTCTATTAATGCTGTTTTTATTGCTTCTTCTGTGTGTTCTACCCAGCCCCATTCACTTATTTTTACTGTTCTGTTTTCCCAATCCAGCAGGCTTTCAAACGGGAAGTCATATGGTCTGTGTGGATCAGGAAAGCATCCTTCATCAGGGACGCCATGTTCCATCAAATAGTTTGCAGCATCTACTATATTTACGTAACCTGCTTTATAGGTTCCACCAGCGTAGAAATAAAGGTGTGCTTCGGAGAGATCAGGATTATATATTTCTCCAATTTGATATTGCATTATTGTTTCAAGTGCAGCAACCAGTGCATATGCTTCACAGGTTGGAGCAGGAGCCTGATTTTTTATTGGAGTGGTGTAATCAGTACCGTTTATATTCCGCCAGCTAAACGAGGAGGGTAAATCGGTTGTTTCAATTTCTTTTGCTTTTTCTATTGAAGTTGCAAATGTTGTAAGCATTATTATGGCAATGAGAACCGTTATTGCTTCTTTCATATGATTTTATCCCCCGTTATCCTGAGATGTTAATAATATATGTTGTTGTTAATATATAACTTTAGGGTTGTTAATTTGAAAAGATCCATATCGATTGTCACACCTAACATTTTAAGAATATCGCCCTTACAAATTTTATATTTTACGTTTAATCAAATCAGATTTTCTTCCTTAAGGCTTGTATAACTATTATTTCCAATTATAACATGATCAAGTACATTAATCCCTAACAAATCCCCAGCATTACAAAGCATCTTTGTAACTTCTTCGTCTTCTTTACTCGGTTTGCAGTCCCCACTGGGGTGGTTGTGAACGAAAATTACTGAATTGGAACTTGCTTTAATTGCAGGGTTAAAGACTTCTCTTGGATGAATCAGTGAGGAATTAAGTGTTCCCACAGAAATACATTCTTCAGAAATAATCCTATTTTTCGTGTCAAGGAATAATGCGTAGAAATGTTCTTTCTTTTTATCCTGCAGTTCGTCAACATAGTAATTAAACACATCTTCTGCAGTCTTTATCTTCTGTTTGAAACCTTTCTTTTTGAGTTTGTTTGTTCTACGGAAAATTTCAAACATAGCCTGGATTTTCATTGCTTTAACTTGGTCTTTTGACTCTTTTTTAAGCTCATGAAAAGAAAGATCAGACAATTTATCAAAATTGTATTTGCCAAGCAATCTATTTGCTAAATCAACAGCATTTTCTTCAGGGTTCCCTCTGCCAAAAACAATAGCAAGGAGTTCAGCGTCATTGAGGTGAGAAGCACCTTTCCTCTTCAATCGTATACCTGGCCTGTTAAACCATGGTATGTCCTTAATTTTCATACGAAAGGAAATATAAACAAATGATTTTAAAATGTTCCTATGCCAAATAACTCTGTCAAATAAGAAGTTGCTCTGTTGACTCTATTTTGGACGCCATCATCAACCTCTTTTTTAACTGTACCATTGCTATTCAGGAGCTGTTGATTATAACGGGAGTAAAATCGTTTTTTACCGCCAATTGGTATAGAAGTGGTAGCCACGGGGGCATAGCCAAAAATAGGTCCACTTTGGGTCAACGCCAAGATAGGCCTCAACTCAAAGTGATTCCTCATGTTGGAGTTAGTGGGCTTAGCCGGATTTGAACCGGCGACCTCCGCCATGTGAAGGCGACGTCATAACCAGCTAGACCATAAGCCCGTTGCACTAGGATATCCAGAACTTCGAATAAAGTGTTTCGGATAAATGCTTTTCTAAAGAATGTAATTTATAAAGAATTTTTATTTTTTATAAAGAAAAGATTTATCAACAAAAAGAACGTTAACTTACAGATAGCAATAAAGTGCTTTAGGAATGCCGGTGTGATAAAATTGAAAGTGTTAGAAAAATTAAAAGTGTTGGAAAGGTTGAAACCTAAAAAAAGGGAACCAGTACATAAGAGTGAAGAATTACCACAGGCTAAATCTGAAGAGACTGTTCAATCAGAAACTGAACAAGATCCTAAAGAATCAACACTAGCAGAGTATCATGAAACACTCTATTCAGAGAATGTCACTTCTGAAAAAGATACTTCACATCAGAGAGAAAATAGTGTATTGTCTGAACAGAGAATCTGGAGGGATGTACAGGCTATAGAAGAAAATGTGGATAATATCTCCAAGCATCCATCGAAAGAATATGGGACAGAACTAGGTAAAAGGGTTGATGGGGTACTGGCAAATAAAGAGAAAACGTTTAAAAAAAATGAGGAGAAGCCAAGGAAACCCTCAAACGTAATTTATGTGGTAAGCAAGCCACAACCTGGTCAGGTTCGTGGCGACTGGGCTGTACGTGGTCATGGAAAAATTTACAGTCACCATAGATTAAAAGAAAATGCTATAGCGCAAGCAAGAAATATTGCAAGAGAAAGAAATGCAACAGTGTTGATTCAAAATACAGATGGGACATTTAGTGAGGGTTTTAAACCAAGACCTAAGAAATGATGAGGCAACTATTTCAAATCTACATAACAAATTCAAATTTTTATATATGGGGAATGCATTTGATTTTGCCAACTAAGCTATGATTAATATTTGTTTTTGAAAAACAGGAAAGGATGAAGTCAGGATGATAACGGTTTTGAGAATTGGTCATAGAATAGGTCGGGATAAACGTATAACAACTCATGTGGCACTGGTGGCACGTGCATTTGGTGCGGATAAAATCATTATAGATACGAAGGATAGCCATATTGAAGATAACGTTCGCTCTATTTGTGCACGTTTTGGAGGAGATTTCGAAATAAAATCTGGAGTGAATGAGAAAAAAATAATCAAAGAATGGAAGGGTACAATCGTTCATCTCACTATGTATGGTGAAAAATTGAACAAATCAATAGGTAAAATAGATAGGAATAGGGATTTACTTGTTATTGTAGGGGCAGAAAAGGTACCTCCACAAATCTATGAAATCGCTGATTTTAATGTATCTATAGGCAATCAGCCGCATTCAGAAGTTGCTGCATTAGCTGTTTTTCTAGATAGATATAACGTGGGCGGTTGGCAGGAGAAGCATTTTAACGGAAAAATAGAAATTCTTCCCAGCAATAAAGGTAAAAAGGTTGTATCCAAAGATAAATAGGGTTATTCTTATGAGCAGTGCCATACCTTCCCCAGAAGAATGTCTTGATTTGCTTGAAAAAAGTGGATGTTCTAAGATTGTTATTAGGCACTGCAAAGCTGTTAGAGTTATAGCGGTAAGGATGGCAAAGAAGGCACATGCTGATGTAGAACTGGTTGAAGCAGGGGCACTGCTTCACGATATTGGGCGATCAAAAACACATGGGATTCTTCATGCTTTGGAAGGAGCCAAAATTGCTAGACAGTTGGGGTTACCTGAGAGCATAATAAATATCATTGAGGGGCATATTGGAGCAGGAATATCGATAAAGGTGGCAAAGAAATTAAACCTGCCGCCAAGAGACTATATGCCCAAAACACTCGAAGAGAAAATTGTTTGTCATGCTGATAATCTGATTGATGGCTGTAAAAAACAAAATATCGAAAACGAGATAAAAAGAGCATTAAGGAATGGGTATAAAGGATATGCAGAGAATCTTGCTAATCTGCATAGAGAGTTAAGTGATATCTGCGGTATGGATGTCAATCTCATATAGTCCAAGTCAAGTCAGTACTTTCGGAAGTACTGCAAGTACCAGAAAAGATAAATATGGTAT
>DAOWHD010000076.1 GCA_030641605.1 Thermoplasmata archaeon | reverse complement strand
TTGTTGACAATTTGTACGCTACACTTGATCACACACCGATTGACATAGAAGGGGCATGGGAACCACAATGGGAGTACAATTATACCTTTAGCATAGAAAAGAAAGGAAACTTCAAACTGGCATTTCTTTTATTTACGCAGCCAACTGAAGATTATTACCATGATGTTGATTACAAAGACATTGCAAAAGAAAAAATAGATGGTGCTTACAGAGAAATACATCTCTATATACAGGTGACCTAGTCTGACAGGGATTTTAACTCAAAAACCCCCTAATAAAACAAATTATGCATAGCTATAAATAATGTATATTTGATACTTTTGTGGTGCCAGTGTAATGCTTGGTGAGGTTTGGTTACAACTCTAAATGAGGGGAGTTTGGTGAGGGCTGTAATTCTAGCTGCAGGAGAAGGAAAGAGATTAAGACCTTTTACTGAATCTATGTCAAAGGTAATGTTACCAGTTGCCAATAAGCCAATTTTGGGATATGTTGTTGATGCAGTAACAGGTTGCGGAATTGAAGATATCGTAATGGTTTTGGGCTATGGTAAAGAGAGGATAATGGATTATTTTGGCGATGGCAAAGAATTTGGTGCAAACATAAAGTATGTTTTTCAGGAAAAACAACTTGGTACAGGTCACGCTTTACTTCAAGCAAAAGAAGAATTTGAAGATGAATTTATTGTTCTTGCGGGGGATAATATCATTGATTCTTCTCTGATTTCTCCAGTCATAAACCAAGATGGATTGGCATTACTTTACGTAACTCACGACAAACCTTCTAAATATGGTGTGGTAAAAGTAGATGGTGGATTAATAAAGGATATTTGCGAGAAACCAAAAGAAGACATTGGAAATTTGATATCAACTGGAATCTGCAAGTTCGGAAGAGATATATCTGCTGATTTAGAGCAACATGTTTCTCAAGGTCATAATAGACTTACAAGTTTTGTCCAGCTTTTACTCAAAAATGGAAAAGACATAGCATCTGTTAAGGGAAATGGAATATGGCAGGATGTTGTTTATCCATGGGATTTACTTAAAATTAATGAAACTGCACTACAAAACTGTTCACGTTCAGTTGCTGGAAAAATTGAAAAAGGCGTAGAGCTAAGAGGGAACGTTTCTGTGGGGGGTGATTCTATTGTTCGTTCTGGATCATATATCATTGGGCCTGTTGTAATAGGAGAAGGGTGTGAAATTGGGCCAAATGTATGTATTTTTCCCTCTACATCCATAGGCAGTGGTGTTACCATTGGGGCTTTCAGTGAAATTAAAAACAGCATTCTTATGAATAATGTGGTTGTTGGTTCACGATCCTCAGTTTTACAGTCGGTTATCGGTAAGGGATGTGAGATAGGTTCAAATTTTACCTCTGTTGCTGGGGATGTATACATAAAGATAGATGATTCAAATGATTTTCACATGGTAAAAGACATCGGTGCTTTCATTGGGGAAAATTGTGAGATTGGAAGTGGAGTTCTTATAGATCCAGGCAAGATAATCGGAAAAAATTGTAAAATCAGTGCTCAGAGACGGATAACTGAAAATGTGAAAAGTGAGGGCATAGTGGTATAGGGATGTGTGGAATTATAGGATATGTTGGAAATAAAAATGCAATGCCAATACTTGTCAATTCACTAAAAAAATTAGATTATAGAGGTTATGATTCTGCAGGCATTTCAACACTTGAAGATGAATTACATACTTTTAAGGATGAAGGCGAAATCAGTGTTCTTGAAAAATCGATTCCCGATATGCCCGGAACCCTTGGTATTGGTCACACGCGTTGGGCAACGCATGGGGGAGTATGCAAAGAAAACGCACATCCTCAACTTAGTGACAGTGGAAAAATTGCCGTTGTACATAATGGGATTATCGCAAACTTTGGAACTCTTCGAGAAAACCTTAAGGAAGAAGGGTATACATTCAAATCTGAGACCGATACAGAGGTAGTTGCACATCTTATTGAGAAATATTATAAAGGTGATTTGGAGGAGGCAACTAGAAGAGCATTGAAAGATATTGAGGGAACATATGCCTTGGCAGTTATGTGCAAAGATGAAAAGAATAGAATCGTAGCTGCGAGAAAGGGGAGTCCTCTTATTTTAGGTATCGGGGAAAATGAAAATTTTGCAACATCAGATATATCTGCAATAATTGAACATACAAATAAGGTTTTTTTCCTTGATGATGGTGAGATTGCAAGTATCACAAATGATGGAATGTGCATAACGGATTTAGATGGAAGAATAATCGAAAAAGAAGTAAGTATCATAGATTGGACATACAAAGACGTAGAAAAAGCTGGTTATGCACACTATATGCTCAAGGAAATACATGAGCAACCACGTGTTGTTCATCAGGCCATGCTAGGACGAATTTCAGAGTTTGATGCATCTGTTATTTTTGAGGAATTGGATGGATGTGAACCCTTTTTTTCCTCTTTGGAAGAAATCTCTATCGTTGCATGTGGCACTTCACATTATGCCGGCATGTATGGTAAATATGTCATTGAAAGTATGGCAGAAACCCCAGTTAAAGTAGAACTTGCAACTGAGTATAGTCAGTACATTCCAATTATGTTTAATAATATTGAAAAAAAATTGATGATAGCAGTTACACAGTCTGGAGAAACAGCTGACACTCTCGTAGCAATTAAAAGAGCAAAAAATGTAGGAACTAAAATACTGGTTATCAGTAATTCTCCTGGTAGTACTGCATCTAGGTTAGCAGACTGGACAATACTATGTAAATCAGGACCAGAAATAGGAGTAGCTGCAACAAAAACATTTACTTCCCAACTTACGGTATTGTATTTGATTGCATTGTATTTGGGGCAATTAAAAAAGACTATCGGTGCACATCATGCGAGTGAACTAATAAAAAAGCTTAAGAGCATTCCACAGGCAATACAAAACGTTTTAGATCAAAGTGATGAGATAAAGCGTTGTGCAAAGGGTATGAATGGTATCAATAGCATGTTCTTCATTGGGCGGAAAAACAATTTTCCAATAGCGTTAGAAGGGGCTTTAAAAGTCAAGGAAATATCTTATATCCATGCTGAGGGGTTCAGTGCAGGAGAATTGAAACATGGTCCATTTGCTCTACTTACAGAAAAAACGCCAGTTGTTGCACTATGCAACAGAAGTAATTCCTATGAAAAAATGCTATCTAGTATTGTGGAAATAAAAGCCAGAAACGCTCCAGTAATTGCAGTGGCAGATGCCGATGACAATGAAATAAAGAAATATGTTGATAAGGTGTTGAAAGTTCCCCCTGCTTCTCCAGATCTATCTCCTCTGCTTAACACGATTGTCTGTCAACTTTTCGCCTACCATGTAGCAGATTTTAATGGATGTTCTATAGATAAACCCAGAAATCTGGCGAAATCTGTGACAGTGGAATAAAAAAGAGGTTGGTGTATCTACAATGAAAACCGTGATATTAGCAGCTGGGCAGGGTAAAAGACTAAAACCCCTAACAGCGACAAGACCCAAGGTCATGTTACCCTTAGCAAATGCCCCAATTCTTGAACATATCTTATTAAACGCAAAATCTGCAGGGCTTAAAGATTTCATTTTTGTCGTATCATATCATAAAGAAGTCATTACTGATTATTTTAAGGGTGGAGAAAAGTGGAACGTAAACATCGAATATATCACTCAGAGCAAGCCACTTGGTACGGCACATGCTATAGGATCCATAAGAGATCGAATCACAGATAAGTTCATTGTACTCTCTGGAGATACTATTGTGAGTTCTGAAGATCTCAGAAAAATGTTTAAGACGGATAAGATAACTTTAGGGGTGAAAGAGGTAGAAAACCCTTGGGAATATGGTGCTGTCGAGCTAAAAAATGATAAGATTTTAAAGATTCATGAGAAGGTGAAACAGCCGCCAACCAATCTGATAAATACTGGAATCTACTGTTTTAATGAAACAATATTTAAGGCAATAGATGAAACAAAAAAATCAAGGAGACTGGAATATGAAATAACTGATTCTATTGATTGGCTCATTAAAAATGGTGAAAAGCTAAAAGCCCGACACATCAAAGAATGCATCGATGTAGGGAGACCTTGGGACATACTTTCTGCAAATGCCTTTCTACTTGATAAAATAACAAAAAATAAGATAAATGGAATGGTGGAATCGGGAGCAACAATCCATGGGAATGTAATCATAGGAAAAGGCACTAGGGTGATGAATGGTGCATATATTGCAGGGCCGGTTGTGATTGGCAATAACTGTAAAATTGGACCTAATGCTTATATCAGACCTAGTACAAGCATTGGAAATAATTGTCACGTGGGCGGAACCACAGAGATAAAAAACTCGGTGATTATGGATAGTAGCAATATTCCCC
>DAOWHD010000031.1 GCA_030641605.1 Thermoplasmata archaeon | reverse complement strand
GGAAATATCGCGGAAATGTGCGTCAACTGGTGTAATAACTTCCGTACATAACTCGCTTGTTGCATGGCCTATAAAGAAATATGGAACGGAAGAACAGAAAAAGAAATACCTTCCAATTCTTGCAAAGGGGGAAAAAATCGGTGCTTTTGGGGGCACAGAACCAAATGCAGGTACTGATCTCGGAGCAATGCAAACCACAGCAGAATTGAAAGGAGATAAATACATTATAAATGGCAATAAAACATTTATTACAAGTGGACCAAAAGCAGGGATTATAATTGTATTTGCCGTAACAGATAAAGAAAAAGGATCAAAAGGCATTAGCGCGTTCATCGTAGAGAATACCATGAAAGGGTTTAAAGTAGGTAGTATTTTTGATAAGATGGGGATAAACGCAAATTTAGTATCCGAACTTGTCTTTGAAGATATGGAAGTACCTAAAGAAAACCTTCTGGGTAAAGAAGGAGAAGGATTCAAACTTGCCTTATCCGCCCTAGACAGCGGAAGAATTGGAATTGCCGCTCAGGCAGTAGGAATTGCACAGGCAGCACTTGATGAAAGCATTGAATATTCAAAACAAAGGCAACAATTCGGCAGACCCATAGCAAAATTCCAAGCCATCCAGTGGATGATAGCTGATATGGCTACACGTATCGAAGCAGCGCGATATCTAGTTCGTAATGCAGCCTACGCTAAAGATAACAAAAAAGGACGTTTCTCTAAAGAAGCTGCAATGGCAAAACTCTTTGCAAGTGAAACCGCAATGGAAGCAGCAATGAAAGCTGTCCAAATTCATGGCGGCTATGGTTACACAAAAGAATACACTGTCGAAAGACTATTCCGTGATGCAAAGATAACCGAGATATATGAAGGTACCTCTGAAGTACAAAAAATGGTGATAGCCGGAAGTCTTCTCAGATGATAGAATAAATGGTGAATAGTTATGGGGGAGTTTAACTATCAAAAGGAATTCGATAATTGGAAGTGGGACATACCGGAAGAATACAACATTGGATATGATATTGTTGACAAACACGCTGAGGGTAAAAACAAAGACAAACTTGCATTAATCTGGGAGAATGAAAAGGGAGATTCCAAAAAATTTACTTTTGGAGAGATGAAAAATCTCTCAAACAAGTTTGGTAATGTTTTAAGAAAGCTTGGTTTTAAAAAAGGCAATCGTTTTCTTATACGTCTCCCAAATATCCCTGAATTTCATATTTCTTTTATTGGTGGCGTAAAAATTGGAGCTGTACCCATTCCATCAAGTGTGATGTTTAGAGCGCATGAAATCGAATACAGAATTAATGATAGTAGTTCCAAGGCTGTAATTACAACCTCTAAATATGCCAAGGAGATTCACGAGATTAAGGATAAATGTCCAACACTAAAGCATATTATAGTTGTAGATAACCCAAGAGACGGTGAGATTGATTACACTAAACTCATGAATGACTCGTCGGACTTTTTAAAGTTAGAGGATACAAAGAGTTCAGATATAGCATTTTTCTGTTATACCTCTGGCACCACCGGAAATCCCAAGGGTGCCGTACATCTACACCAGTGGGTTGCAGGAAATGATCCAAGTGTGCTTTACTGGCAAAATGTAGATAAGAACGACATTGTTGCCCATACAGGTAACCTTAGCTGGATTTTCCCATTGGGTAATGGCTTTCTTTATGTCTGGAGATGGGGAATTACCACCCTAATCTATGACGGTAAATTCAACGCCGAGCGTTGGTATGAACTGATAGAGAAATACAAGGTCACAAATCTTGCATCTGTACCGACTGCATACCGCATGTTTGTAACGGTCAAAGATGCTGGGAAAAAATATGATCTTTCATCACTAAGACACTGTATCTCTGCAGGTGAACCTTTGAATCCTGAAGTAATCAAAAGGTGGAAGGATATGTTTAACCTTGATATCTACGACGGTATCGGCATGACAGAGATCATGGTTTATCTTTCAAACATGGAAGGCTTGGAAATTAAACCTGGATCTTGCGGTCGTCCACAACCCGGGCATATTTGTGAAATTGTTGATGATGATGGTAATCCTTTGCCGCCTGGAGAACCAGGAGTTCTTGCAATCAAAAAAGGCGATCCAGGACTCTTTACAGAGTATTGGAACAAACCTGAACAAACTTCTAAAAGTTTTAAAAATGATTGGTTCCTCACAGGTGACGTACTATACAAAGACGAAGATGGCTACTTTTGGTTCAGTGGAAGAGATGATGATTTGATTATGGCAAGCGGCTATCGTATCTCACCTTTTGAAGTTGAATCATCTATTATTTCTCATCCTGATGTTTTGGAAGCAGCTGTTGTGGCAAGTCCAGATGAGGTACGTGGTGTAATTGTTAAGGCATTTGTTATTCTCCACGATAAAAACAAAGCTTCAGATGAGCTCGTGAAGAATATTCAAAACCATACCAAAAAGGTTGCCGCGCCTTACAAATACCCTAGAGAGATCGAGTTTGTTGAAGAACTACCTAAAACTCAGAGCGGTAAAATTAAAAGAAAAAATTTAAGAGAATTAGAAAAAGAAAAGAAAGGAATAGTAAGGAGAGTGGGATAGTTATGAACATAATTGTTTGTGCAAAGCAGGTTGTTGATGCATCTGAGATAAAAATCGATTCATCTACAAATAAGCCAATTTTAGAAGGAATATCAAAGAAGATAAGTGACATTGATAAAAATGCAATGGAAGAAGCCATAAAAATTAAAGATAAACATGGCGGCAAAATAACTGTTGTAACCGTTGGTTCGGCCGATGCAAAAGAGAGAATAAAAGAGCTTCTCGCGATGGGTGCTGATGAAGGCATCTTAATCCCTTATCCTGACAAATACGATTATCATGTTGTATCCACACTTTTGGCAGAGGCAATAAAAAAGATAGGCGAATACGATATCGTCCTTTGCGGTGAGGCATCTACCGATCTTTTCTCAGGCCAGATTGGACCCAAAGTTGCAGGTCTTTTGAACATCCCACAGATAACCTACGCTCAGAGTGTCGATGCAGAAAAGGACAACGTAGTAGCTGAGAGAAATATGGGTGAAAAATCTGTAACCACTGAATCGTCTTACCCCGTACTCATCACAGTAACAAAGGAGATTAACGAACCGCGTTTGCCCAGTCTTATGGAGATTCTTGGTGCAGCCAATAAACCAATCAACGACTGGAGTGCTGACTCGCTTGCAGGTGGGTTGGAACCGAAAATCGAAACAATTGACCTGAAGGGCGTTTCCATGGAGCGTAAAAACATTGTTTATAAAGATAGCCTTGACGAATCTATAGGAAAATTGGTTGATAATCTTGCAAAGGAAGGAGTGCTGGGGTGATATAAATGGTACTTGTTTACTCTGATAATAAAAAATTAACTTTCGAGTTATTGTCAAAAGGAAGTGAACTTTCAAAGGATCTTGGTAAAAAATCTACTGCAGTGATAATTGGAAAAAGCGATGACACACTTGCAAATGAATACATCGCTTATGGGGCCGACAATGTCTTTGTTGCTGAGACAGTCGTAGATTCATTTAAGGCCGAAGAATATGCAGAAATCCTAGAAAAGATAGTCAAAGAAACTGGCACAGAAATAATTTTAATTGGCTCTAATAAGAACGGTAAAGAGCTTGCTTCTCGACTGGCAGGCAAACTAGATGTGGGTTGTATAATTGGTTGTACAAACATCTATTTGAAAGATAAGAAATTGACTGCTGAACGTGTTGTTTACAGTGGTAATGCAATTGCTGTTGAACAGTTCAACTCAAAACCAGGAATTCTTACAGTCTCCTCAAAGGTTTTCGATCCGTTAAAAAAGGACGACAAACGCAAAGGAGACATAGTCAAAAAGAAGATTGAAACAGAGAAATCATCCTCTAAAGTTTTGAAAGTCCAGGAAGCAAAAACAGAAGGTGTAAATGTTGAGGATGCAGAGATAATTGTATCCTGCGGTCGTGGTTTCAAAAGCAAAGAGGACATAAAATTAGCTGATGAATTAGCTGACGTCTTGAAAGGGAAAACAATAGGTTGCAGTCGCCCTATTGCTGCTGATCTTAAATGGATGTCTGAAGACCACTGGATAGGACTTTCCGGCCATAAGGTAAAGCCCAAATTGTATATTGCAACCGGCATTTCCGGTCAGATTCAACATATTGCTGGTATACGCGATTCTGGAGTCATCGTAGCAATAAACAAAGATGCGGATGCATTGATTTTCAAATCTGCCGATTATGGTATCGTGGGAGACCTTTATGAGGTTCTTCCAAAACTAACTGCAGCAATTAAAGACAAGATGGGCTAAAAACCCATTTCTGTCCTTTTAACCTGTAGAATGTAAATCTTTCATAATAGGAGATAAATTAAAGATGAGCAGAACCGCAGATAGAAAACTAATCGAAGAAATTCCAAAAGAAAAACTTGCTGATTTTATATTCATGCATTTAAGAGACATGTGGGCTGTCGATGGACTATACTATCTTGGTATTGAAAAGGAATTTGGTACTGAATCTGCAACGGAAATCGACAGAAAAGTCTGGGAAGTTATGGGCAAAATTGAGGCTCGTAAATTGAAAAAACTTTTTGAAATCTCTGGAAATGATATTGCCTCTATGATTAAAGCACTTCGACTTTCAGGATGGACACTTGATCTTGAAGATAAAGAAATCGACGTTAAAAAAGACAAAACAATCCTTAGAAACGTAAAGTGTCGTGTTCAAAACACACGGATAAAAAAAGGCTTAACTGAATTTGGATGCAAACCGGTTAGATGGAGTTTTTTGAAAGCTTTTGCAAAGGAGTTCAATCCAGATATTGAAGTGAAATGTAATGTGTGTCCACCAGATGAACATCCAGATGATTTATGGTGCGAATGGGAGTTTGCAATGAAGGGAAAGTAGGATATAAAATGTCCAAAAAAGTGCACCACCGCAAGTATTCCATTTTTAAGTCAAGAGTATAGAAGGGTATACACATACACTGGATCTAAAAATCTAATAAAGGATCAGCAATAAGTATTTCCAATTCGTAAATTACCAATACTATTATGTTAGACCTTCAACAGTAGGAAGACCTGCTGCCGTCCATGCAGTTATGCCTCCCACCATATTATATATATTTCCCTCAAAGTTATTTTCAACAAGAATTTCAGTAAAATAGAAGCTTCTATTTCCAGACCTACAGTAAATAATTATGTCCTTATTTCTATACAGACCCATGAAAAGTTGAAGTAGTAATCCCTCCTGTTGTGCAGGTCCAGGCGATCCGGTCCTAAATCTCCATGGGAATAATCTTGGCCAATCTTTGGATGATGGTGTATAGATTCGTTCCCCAAAATATTCTTCCAGTGTTCTAACATCAATTGGTATTTGTCGACCATCACATGAGCAATTCAGCATATCCCATGCTTCCTGCGCTGTTATATTTATGTAACCATCTGATGTTAGAGATTTATCCTCAAAGGATGTGGCAACTGGTTTTGCCGCTGCTACTTGAACTGCGTAGCCAGTATTCTTATCAAAAACAGTGGCTATCACCATTATGTTATCTGGTGTTATATCTCCATATCCATAGAGAGTTCCAAACCAAGTTCTTGAAAATTCGTAAGTATCACTAAAAGGGCAGGGCTGGCTTTGGTCTTGCTGCATAGATAGGGTCCGTTGCACAGCAAGTGGCCTATCCATAGGAATATCTAAAACACCAAAATGAAATGGATCTCCATAAGCGTTGTTCCAACGAGATTCTGGCTCAACTATATAAACACGTAACTGCCCATTGTAATCCTCAGGTTCATTATTTTGTACAGTACCTGTAATCTTTAGAATAGCGTTTTCTTGCCAAACAACGTTAACATCTACATCTATATCAGGTACATCTCTCGAACCACAGGTTGTAATCTTGGTTCTATACGGTTCATCATCATCTTGTTCACCTAAAACATGTGTATATTTTCCATCAAAATATACATCTGGTACACTACTTATGCCTAATTCCTCGTATGCCCTCTTCTGTATTCTATACTTAGTAATATCACTACCTACTTTATAAACTAAGGAAACATAGCCAAGGTCATAGTCACCAGAAGTATAAATATCATATAACATGACTTGATGCAGCAGGACAATGCGGACAAGTACAGAGAGAGCCAATCTCGGCAAAAACCGTATGAGTAAAATTCTCATTTGAAACATTTTTAACTGATATGTTAATGGCATCTTTATTGGAGGTTGTCTCACTAGCAATGCTAACTAATGATGATACAACCATCATAATCAATACCAGCAGTATTAATATTTTCTTCATTGACAAATTCCCCTATATTTTTATTCGTACTATGATTTATTATATATCCCACTACATATTTAATGTTAACGCTTGTTAACGTTCAAGTACTCTATCAAGAAACATTGCGTGAATATTAAAAACTTATTTTTGCGTGATTAAATCACACATTAATTCGGATCATTAACCATCGTTAGCGAGGGATCTCAGATTTTCATAGTTATGCTGAATTAAATTTAAAATAAATAAATATATTTTAATAAAT
>DAOWHD010000038.1 GCA_030641605.1 Thermoplasmata archaeon | reverse complement strand
TGCATTCTTCCCAAGTCTCCTATGATTTAGTAGATGCACTACAACAACTATTCTTGAGGCATCCCATTTTCCTTTGCAAATATGTAAGCTAATGATGTTCTAATAAAAGTTTCTGTTGGCCGTCTCTTGCGTTTTTCATGTTGATGCATGAATAGAATGTCTTTGTTTTCTACGTTGACCGAGTTAAACACCAATCGTTATCTTAATATGAGGTTGTATTGTTATCATTTGCCGATGGATGAGATTGGAATATTACTTGACACAACAAGACTGATTGTCGGAGCCTTAATACTTGCCTATGCATCATACACCGACATCAAAATTAGAAAAGCGTCAAACATGTTGTGGGTTGTGATGGGTTCCATTGGCACAATTTTGCTGATTATTCAATATCTAACTATAGGATTTGATAATATATTTTACCTTGTTTTCATACCGGTTATGATAGGCATCATGTATGTCCTTTTTCAACTTCGACTTATCTTTGGTGGGGCAGATGCAAAGGCAATTATGGCTCTGGCAATTCTTGTACCTTTAGAACCATCTATACTTGAGTTTCCATTATTGAATTCTATGATGCCGTTTTCTTGGATTATATTTTCCAACTCTGTCGTATTGTTTTTATTATTGCCTTTGAGTCTATTTGCATACAATCTGTCTAGGAGAAACGTTGAATTCCCATACTGTTTTTTGGGTTACAGAATGAGCATCAAAACCGCACAAAAAAGATTTGTTTGGCCACTTGAAAAAATTGTAGATGGAAAAAGAAAGTTTTCTTATATGCCCAAAGATTTTGATGTTGAAGATGAATGGAAAGTATTTGAAAAGAAAGGCATATACGAAATATGGGTTACGCCAAAAGTTCCATTTATGATACCGTTGTTGGCTGGTTTTATATTTTCCTTCATTTTTGGTGATATACTGTTTTATCTGATGAATCTCGTCATATGAAAGAAATTTTTAGATTTCTGGGCAAAACACATATACCGGTGTTTAATTTATCAACGCTCATAATATGGCAAAAGAAGACTACTATAATGTCCTTGGCGTAGACAAAAATTCAGATAAAAGGGAGATTAAAAAAGCATACCGGAAACTTGCGTTGAAATATCATCCTGATAAAAACTCTAGTAAAGAGGCAGAGGATAAATTCAAAGAGGTTTCGGAGGCGTATGCTGTTCTATCCGATGATGAGAAAAAGAAAATGTATGATATGTATGGTCACGCAGGCATAGATCAACAATACAGTGCTGAAGATATTTTTAGAGGCGCAGATTTTGGCGATATTTTTAGAGGCGCAGATTTTGGTTTTGATGATATCTTTGAGCAATTTTTTGGACATCGTACCGGTTTTGGTGGAGGAAGACAAGGTAGACGCAGAGGTGCTAGTTTACGATATGATATTGAAATTGATCTTGAGGATGCGTACAATGGGTTAAAAACAGAAATACGTGTGCCAAGAACCGAAATCTGTGATAATTGTAATGGCAGCGGGGCAAAACCTGGAACAGCCCCTAAAAAATGTCCCAAATGCGGTGGAACTGGACAGATGAAGCAGTCTAGGAGGACTGCTTTTGGTATGTTCACTCAGGTTATGGTGTGTAATAAATGTCATGGCCAAGGTACGATTATCGAGCAGCCCTGTCCAAAATGCAGTGGAAGTGGTAAAGTCCAAGTAACAAGAGATATAGACATCAAGATTCCTAAAGGCGTAGATAACGGATTACAGTTGAAATTGGCTGGAGAGGGGGAAACAGGCAGTGCAGGAAGTGGCGATCTTTATGTTGTGGTTCATATTAGAGGACATTCAAAATTTCGTAGAAATGGGGCAGATATTTACATTTCTAAGGCCATATCATTTCCTGAAGCAGCTCTTGGTACTAAAATAGATGTTGAAACTGTTGATGGGAGTATTGAGAAGTTAAGAGTTCCAGGCGGAACACAAAGCGGCGAGGTATTTAGGGTAAGAAATAGAGGTATGCCATATTTGCATGGTAGGGGCAATGGAGATTTATTTGTTGAAATTCGCATAGATACGCCAAAAAACCTTAGTAAAAAATCAAAAAAATTGTTAGGAGAATTGCATGATGAGCTTAAAAAACGATAGACCAAAAGTATTATATAATGGAAGTAATAAATTAACATATGGAAGAATAAGGGGGATTGTACATGGATCCATTTGATAGAGATAAGGACAGAAGAAGACGAAAAAGTCCATTTGATTTCATGGACGATGATGACTTTGAAAGAATCTTTGACGAGATGCAAAGAATGTTTGAAAGTACAGATTTTAAAGAGATGATTGAAGATATGTTTCGCGGCGGATTTGATCTAAATAAGAATAAACGTTTTGTTCATGGATTTAGCATGAACATAGGTCCTAATGGTAAACCAAGGTTTCAAGAATTTGGCAATCGCCCTACGAAAACGCCGGCAGGAGATCATATGCTTTCTGACGAGTGGGGGCCGTTAACAGACATTATTGAGGGGGAAGACGATGTTGCAGTGACTGTTGAGATTCCTGGTGTTGAGAAAGAAGACATCGATATAACTGCAACTGAAGATACTCTTGAAATAACTGTAAATAATCCAGAAAGAAGATATCATAAGATTGTAGATATTCCGTTCGATGTGAAGCCAAAGTCTACAAAAGCCACATATAAAAATGGTGTTCTTGATGTTGTTGTAAAGAGGGCGGAAAACGGGGAACCTGGGGCAGGATATCGGGTAAATATTGATTAGATGTTCGCAATCTTCCTTTCGCATATAATTTTGCTTTTGGGTATTGGTACCAAAGTATAAATGTCAGATAATTATAAATATTCCAATATAGCATAACATATGGGGGAAAATAGCTTATGAAAAATCATGAGAAGATGATTGCAGTACTGCTAATATTTCTTTTATTGTCTTCTGTAGTGACTGCTGTTTCATCTCTTAGGGATGATGATTCGAAAAACTTCGAAAATATTAGTCTAGATTTTACATTTTCAAAGCCGAAAATTGAGGAAATAGAGATCAAAGATGGAATTTACCATAGGGTGACGATTAATGGACTTTCCAATTCTGGCGACTTAAACAAACCTTGTCTGCCTGTAAAATCAGTCAAGATACTTATTCCCTATGGTAGGGAATTTGATTCGATTACTGTTAAAACAGATGATAAAATACTGTTAAAAACGGAGTGCAATGTAGAGGCTGGACAAAATACTGTTCCCCTCGGGAACAATCTCTCCCAGCAATCTATTGCAAAAGAGTTTACGAATACTTCTCCTGAAAATATCTATTCGATTGTTGGCACCTACAAATTTAGAGGCTTTCCAATACTATTTGTAAACCTTTATCCTGTGGAATATAATGAGGCTACTGGAGATGTTGCCTATTATGAAAATATTACACTTGATATTACGACAAAAGAATCATCCTCTGCAACTATTATAAGAGGATTGCAAAGAGATAAGGATGCAGCTATTTCACGAATAGACAATCCATCTTGTGTTTTTTCATATAATGGTGCTTTTAGATCAGTTAATGAAGATGCTGTTAATTATGTGATTATCACTAACGAGGCCTTGGCAAATTCCGGATTGGAAGACAATTTTCAATACTTTGCTCAATCAAAGATAGATAAAGGAATGTCTGCAGAGATTTTTACTGTTGAAGAAATTGTAGGTAACCCGGATTATGGTGTAAATGGTACTTGGGGAGATAATAATCCGTATAATCCATTTTATGAAAGCAAGATAACAGAAAATTATGGAATGTTTGATGACGTTCAAGCAAAAATACGAAATTTCATTAGATATGCCTATATAGAATTAGGAACTGAATATGTTCTGCTTGGTGGCGATGCTGATGTGGCTGATGAGGAAGATAATATCATCCCTTGCAGAGGGCTTTTTGCAAACGAGAGTGGCCTGCCTCTCAATGGTGACCCTGTCCATATCCTAGGCGAGGAAGAGGATGATATCCCATCTGATGTATATTATGCATGTTTAGATGGAAATTTCAACTACGATATGGATAGTCACTTTGGTGAATGTGCTGACCGAAATGATGTTGCAGATATTGATGAAGCTGATCTTTTGGCTGAAGTCTATGTTGGTAGAGCTTGTGTTGATTCCGATGAAGAAGTAGCATACTTTGTGATGAAAACACTAGGGTATGAAAACACGGAAGGAGATCCTTATCTCTCAAAGATACTTATGGTTGGAGAATACCTGGGTGGATTGTTCTATACTCCGTGGGGTGGGGATTATAAAGATTTAGTTATTCCTTTCATTCCAGATGATTACAATGTAGGTACCTTGTATGATAGAGATCTACCAGAACACTGGAATAAAAGGAATATTATAAGCCTCCTTAATAATGCAACTCCGCATATAATCAATCATGATGGGCATTCATATTATGGTTACAATATGAGGATGTATAACTATGATGTTGATTCCCTTGTAAATAACAAGTATTTTTTTGCATATTCTCATGGGTGCATGGCTGGAGGTTTTGACAACCCAAATGGTGATGACTGTATTGCCGAGCATTATACTGTGGAAACGCCTCATGGGGCTTTTGCAGTAATAATGAATGCAAGATATGGTTTGGGTAGTGAAGATACTCTTGACTCGCCATCGTTAGCATTGGATAAATCATTTTTCAAGGCATTATTCACAGAAAACATAAGACAGCTTGGAAGAGCAAGTCACTATTCCAAAGAAGCTCATGTATGGCAGATAGATGAAAATGGTATTCGATGGGTGTACTATGAGACGAACTTGTTTGGAGATCCAGAGATTAGTATCAAAGACTCATATCCATCTGAATTGACAATAAACATTACACGCCCATGGGGTGGATCATTATATTTCCTCGATAGGAAAATATGCCCTTTTCCGCTAATCAAGGCACCAGTCATTATAGGTAAAATAACAGTACAAGCAGAGGCATCTTCTGATCCAGAAGGACAGGTTTATGGCGTTGAATTTTACCTTGATAATGAATCGCAACATATTGATACTGACTCTCCCTATGAATGGGAGTTAGATATTCCTTTAGCGGGTAGACATACGATAGCTGCAACAGTTCATGGTTTGTATGGTGAAAAAGAGAGCGAAAATTTCGACATAATTCTATTCATTCCAAAAAGACAAATCCTTTAAAATTGGTGTCGGTACGGTACAATACAATGGATATAAGTTTGAGTTTATAGAACTTTTATATATGTATGTTTTATTTTACCATTGGTGAACGAACATTGATAGAACAGAAACTGGTCATTTGGGTTATTCTACTACTCGCTTTTGCTTTTAGTGGATGTGTTGAGGTAATCCCACCGGACGACTCCAATATGATTTATGTTGATTTTTCTGGGGGAGCAGATTACACAAGTATTCAAGATGCAGTCAATGCCTCCCCTGATAACTATACAATCTTTGTTTATGGTGGAATATATCTTGAAAATATCGTCATAAATAAAACGGTGGTTCTCATGGGTGAAGATGTAGCTACAACAATCATTGACGGCAATGGCACTGGAGATGCTATATACATTTCTGAGGCAGGTAAGGCAAATATCAGTGGCTTCACGATTAAAAACAGTGGAAACAAAGGTTCGCCAAGCAATGATGCAGGTATAGATATTCGCTCAGATTACAATAACATCACCGGTAACAACATTTCTAATAACAAATATGGCATATATTCTACCTACTCTAAGTATAATAATCTTTCACAAAATACCATTCTGTCAAATAGCGAATACGGCATGTATCTCTACTCTGGTTCTGACTACAATGTGATTTTTGATAATACCTTTTCAATCGACTCATGTGGTCTTCGTATTAAAGGTTCAAAATACAATGAAGTTTCCAGGAACCTATTCGCAGATAATCAAAAAGGTATGTATTTCTGTTGTGGGGCAAGATACAATACCGTCTTTTACAATGCGTTTAGTAACAATAGTCTATGGAATGCGGATGACCAGGTTGGCGATAACCAATGGGACAATGGGAGTATGGGAAACTACTGGGACAATTACAACGGAACAGATGCAGATGGTGATGGCATTGGTGATACTCCATACGTTGTATCTAGTAAAGGGCAGGATAACTTTCCTTTGATTGATAAGGAAGGGATAACTTAATTTTTTTAGAATTTCCCCATCAAATGATTCATATAATGGTGTTGTATTGCATGGCTGAAAATTAGAAGGGGATGAGTATTAACTTTAAGTATATGAAGTGGCATTCACAGATACTACTAAACCTCTATGGTAGAGAATATTATCCAGCATAGCGGGGTGGGGTAGCCAGGAGATCCCGACGGGCCCATAACCCGTAGATCAGTGGTTCGAATCCACTCCCCGCTACTGCCATCAAACTTCTTCATTTTTTGTTTAGGTTTAATATATAAAAAGAAGTTATCCATTAAGTTTTCATGATTCTGAAGAAAGCCGACGGCAGATTATGGGAAATTGATATTTTACGCGGAGTGGCAATAATTTTTATGATTTTTTTCCACTTTCTGTATGATCTTAACCACTTTTCCATTACAAATATGCGGTTATATTCTGGACCTATGGCATACATAGTTTACATTACCGCGTCCGTTTTTGTTATTCTTGTTGGTGTCTCTCTCACCATCAGTTACTCAAAGGCACAGCAAAGGTTGTCAAAAACGGAGATTCGATTGAAATTTCTCAGACGAGGAGCAAAGATTTTCCTATTAGGTATGGTTATTACTGCCATATCATGGATTTATATTCCAGAACGATTTGTGATTTTTGGGATTCTTCATTGTATTGGAGTATCGATTATTCTTTCGCTTCCTTTTATACGTTATAAAGTAACAAATCTCATTCTTGGTTTTTTGTTGATTGGTGTAGGGGTTTATCTAAAGACACTTACTTTTGATTTCAATTGGCTCATACCACTTGGGTTTTTACCTCGCCGATTCTTCACTATAGATTATTTTCCACTTCTGCCATGGTTTGGAGTGGTTATGGTAGGGATAGCGATTGGAAATTTCATTTATCCCAATGCAAAAAGACGATTTCAACTCAGAGATCAATCGTGTGATTTGGTTACGAAGACGCTATGCTTTATTGGAAGGCATTCATTGATTATATATTTCCTTCATCAGCCCATTCTAGTGGGACTTATTTTTCTTTTGTTGTTGTGAAAATTAATACGTCAGTCCTAACATTGGAACTGAAACACCGTTTCCCTTTTCAATCGCCCCTACGATTTTAACATCAGTATGAGAGTACTTTTTGAGAATTTTGATTGTTTTATCAACATCTTTTTCATGAATTATTATTGCAAATCCCATACCCATGTTGAATGTTTTATACATTTCTTCATCGTCAATGTTACCATATCTTTGAAGGAACTTGAAGATGGGCTGTGCTTCAAATGAATTGTTGATGACAAACTTAACGTTTTTGTTTAATCTTGGAAAATTTTTCAACCCGCCACCAGTTATATGTGCAAGCCCGTGAACCTTCACCCTTTTCAAAAGTTCAACTATTTCTTTGACGTAAATTTGAGTAGGTGTAAGAAGAACTTCACCTATTTTTTTATTTGGATATGTATCATCTGGGAAATTATCGTTGTAAGACAATTTTGACTGTTCAATTACTTTTCTGGCAAGCGTATATCCATTTGAATGGATGCCGCTGCTTTTCAGTCCAATTATTACATCGCCGGGAGATATTTTTTCACCTGTGATGATTTCACTTTTTTTTACATATGCAAGGCATGTTCCTGCAAGATCAAAACCATTGATAACTTCTGGAAGCGATGCAGTCTCCCCACCAATGATGGATATGTTAGATAGTTCCGCACCTTGTGCAAGTCCTTTTCCAATTTCTTTTGTAATCTCAGGTAATGGATCGTCTATTGCTAGATAGTCTACAAATGCAAGTGGTTCTGCCCCTACACATATAGCGTCATTTACATTCATGGCGATACAATCGATACCTACGGTGTCCCATTTTCCCATGTCGGATGCAATTTTTACCTTACTGCCGACACCATCGGTACACAATACTAGCGCGTTTTCACCAAACTCTATCATGCCGGCATAGTGTCCGCCAAGAGGTCTTCCAACTCCTTTTCTTTTTGATTTAATATGTGAAAGGATTCCCTTTATTGCCCGTTCTTCCTTTTCAATGTCAACTCCACTTTCTGCATACGTCATTTTCTTCAATGTATCTCCTCGCGAATAAATCGCTAAAACACTATTGTTGTGATAAACTTTTTGAATGGAAATGACCTTGCGGCTTATTGTGAAACGACTTTCAGGTTTAGGGGAACGAAAAGCAATCCAACTTATCTGTGGTGTCCTATCTAAGGGTAATGAAGCAATTGGAATTGGTGATGATTGTGCTGCTTTTGAATTTGGAGAGGAATATCTGCTTGTTTCTACAGATATAATTACAGCAGAAACTCATATACATAAAAAAATGACTCCATGGCAAATTGGATGGTTTGTTGTTGCGATTAATCTTAGTGATATAGCTGCAAAGGGGGGCAAACCTTTAGGATTGGTTTTAGCTCTAGGGTTACCACGGAGCATTTCTGATATATTCCTTAAGGAATTGATGGAAGGTGCAGATTTGTGTGCAACTACACACGGTGCCTCAATAGTTGGAGGCGATACAAAAGAAAATCCGAATGTAACAATTTGTGGTACTGTTTTTGGCACCGTTAAAAAAAATGAGTTCATGGGTCGTAAAGGTGCAAAGCCTGGAGATGTTGTGGCCGTAACTGGGACACTTGGCAAGGCAGGTGTTGGGCATTATGCACTACAGCACGGTATAGAAAATAGGGAAATCACAAGAGGGTTGTTTGAGCCAAGTCCAAGACTTAAAGAAGGAATGGTTCTAGCTGGCTTAAAGGTAATAAATTCATGTATGGATATTTCAGATGGGTTGTCTTCCTCGCTTTATCAATTGCAAGAATTAAATAACGTTGGTTTTGAAATAGAGAAAGAAAGGATCCCATTAGCGCAAGATCTGGTTAAACTTGCAAGTCAGGAAAATTTGGATGCTTACGAGTATGGTTTGCATTTTGGCGGAGATTATGAGCTTTTATTGACTGTTCCCCCTAGTAAATTTGAAGAGGTACAAAGAAGTGTGGAAAAAACAGGTACCTCTCTTACAGTCATTGGACATGTTACTAAAAATAGAGAAATTCATGTTGTTGATGGGGGTTCTAAAAAAATATTGCCTAATGGCGGATATGAACATTTCAGAGGAAGTAGTTTTTGTTGACTCTTCATTTTTAGATGTCGCACACTGGTTTTTGGTACTGCTTGTTACATAAGTTTTTTAAAGTATAAATATAAAATGTTATAAGTGGTATACCATGGATAAAAAAGCCGTCGCATTGATATTGTTTGTTTTAGTGGCATTGCCGCTTTTTTCTGGATGCTTGGAGGAAAACGGTAATGGCAATGAGATGCCGGTGGTGGAAATTGATTATCCGAGCAATGGAATGACCGTTTCTGGCCTAGTTAAGATACACGGTGTTGCTTCTGATCCAGACGGAGACAAAACTTTGGAAAGAGTGGAAGTTATGATTGATGATGGTGAATGGAACGTTGCTGAGGGTACAGCAAACTGGAGTTTTGATTTGGTAACCTATCAGATTAACGATGGCCATTTTAACATATGTGTACGTGTTTGGGATGGTATCGATTACTCAGATGTCGATGAGATAACTGTAATTGTTAGTAACCCTGAGACTGCAGAATCTGATTCTCATAAATGGGCTGTTTTTGTGGCAGCTGTCAATTACCCAGCAGATAATGAAACCAAACTGGGCAACGGTGGTCTTAACCTGGCGGAGGATATGGCTGCATATTTCATAGAAAACTACGGTTATTCCACATCCAATGTATTCATTCTTTTTGATGATGGATGGATAAGGGATGATAATGGATATGGTGGTCGTGCGGAGACATTGGAACAGAGAAGTCATGAATATGATATAAACTATGGTGGGGCTACAAGAGAAAATGTGGAAATGATTATACACCATGTTATTGAAGCTTCTAACAGTTTTACTGATAGTGAGGTGTTCATTTGGTTTTTTGGTCATGGCTATGGTAATGAAAATGACGAGTTTACAGGTGGCAAGATCCTGGAAAGTAGCGCAATTTTCCTGTGGGATGAAATGATTTCTGACCGTGAACTTGGGGAGCTTTTATATGATTTGAGATCTGAGAAAACATGCGTTATTGTTGATGCTTGTTTTAGCGGTGGCTTTGCAGATAAAATAATATATAATTTTCCGACGTTTTTCCTCATGCGTTCAGACATACCAAACTCAGGTAGAATTGTGATGTCTGGCTCCAGTAAATTTAGGACAGGATATGCAAGTACGACGAGAGGTCCTTTATTTTCCATGATTTGGTTTGATGGTATTAGAACTGGAGAGGCGGATGGTTTTAAATCAGGATTTTTAGATGTGGGAAAACCGCCATCCTTTGGATTCAATAAGGATAAAAAAGTTACTGTTGAAGAGGCCTTCTATTATGCATCATATATGCTGAGAACGGATAGAAATCTTGATGATTATAAAAAAATGGAACCGCAGATTAATGATCAGTATCCTGGTAGGGGCACTTTGCGTAGCAAGAAGGGAATGTTGCTAGGTGATCAAAAGTGATATCCACAAAATGTATATTCAGTGTATCAACGCTCAAAGATTTATAAATATAGAATATAAAAAATTTAATAAAGGAGTTTTTACTTATTGTATATGGAAAGGCTGTTATAAATTGAAGAATGAAAAAACTTAATAAAGGTATAAGTATACTTATAATTATAGAATAATAAAATTTGATATATAATTATAACTCGCGATGGTGTATATATGGACTTAAAGAAAAACGACAAAATAATATTGGTAGCAGGGGTTGTAATA
>DAOWHD010000057.1 GCA_030641605.1 Thermoplasmata archaeon | reverse complement strand
TCAGAAGCAATACGCACTCCTTCAGCTAAAACAGCTCCTACTCGACCATTTCTATGAGCAATGTCATCAATGAGTTTTGCCAGTTTTTCCACTTTTCCCCATCCGATATCGTTGCCTCCGAGATCCTCTCTACTAATAGCTCCTTTTTCATATGCCTCAACTGCAAAACCAAGCACCCCACCCAGTGAAATGGAATCCATGCCAAGCTCATTGCATCTTTCATTAAGATATGCAACGTCTTCAACAGAACCAATGCCCAAATTTGATCCCATGAGCGCCAACGTTTCGTATTCTGGCCCTACCAATGAAAGACCTTTATGCGGTCCAGATTTAATGGAAGATTTATTCCAACACGCAATTATGCAGTTGAAACAGGCACCAGAGGCATCCACAATTCTTTCTTTCATGGTTTCAGCAGAAAGAGCATCACCCTGCTCAAAATATCCTTCCTGGTAATTTCTGGTTGGAATGAAGCCCTCATCATTGACAAGTTTGACCCAATAAGGTGTTCCAAATTCTTTCCGAAGTGGTACAAAATCATCTTCTTTTATTTTTTTTAACACTTCGTTGGTTTTCTTACGGAATTCTTTAGGCTCATGTAATGGGATCTTAGAATTACCTGCTACTGCAATTGCTTTGAGATTTTTAGAACCCATAACCGCACCCGATCCGCCTCTACCTGCATGTCGGTGTCCATCAATGGTTATGGAAGAGAACTTCACAAGATTCTCCCCTGCCGGTCCAATAACAGCAGTTCTTACTCTACCTTCTGTTTGTTGTAACCAGTTGTGAGTAACAAGACATTCTTTTCCCCAAATCTCAGAAGCATCTTTGAATTCAACAGAATCGCTATTTATAGCAATGTAAACCGGTTTTTCTGATTTTCCCTTAAGTATTATAAAATCCCATCCTGCTTTTTTCATTTCGGCAGCAAAGATTCCGCCAAAATGAGAGTCAAGGTATAGGCCAGTTTGAGGAGATTTTGTAACAACAGTCCCTCTACCAGAAGTTTGAACTGAGGTCCCAGTAAGAGGACCGGTTGTAAACATCAAAATATTTTTCGGCGATAAGGGATCTGTTCCCTTAGGAAGCTTATCAAACAAGATTTTAGCTCCAAGTCCCTTAGCCCCAATGAAATCTTTTGCAGCATTCAAATCGGTTTTTTCTATTGATGTTGCATGAGTCTTTAAGTCAACAATTAATATTTTTCCTGTGTATCCTCCACTCATTGAACCACATCCTTCATACAATGTTAAAGGTATTTTTTGATAGATGACCTAAGTACCTAATTTTCTGTTCATCTCTAATAGATCTATTAGAAGCGAAAAACCTGTTTCTCGTTTGCCAGCACCAGGCCCAACTATGGTAACCGAACCTAGTTCATCAGTGTTAAATGTCAATGCGTTGATTGCTTCACCTACACCAGCTAGTGGGTCATTGAGAGGGAGTTTTTCTGGCCAAACCTTTGCTTTTACAGAACCGTCTGATTGAACCTCAGCACGTCCAATAAGCTTCCAACGCTTTCCCTCTTCTTTTGCCTTTTTGATATCGTCCTCTGTGATTTCAGTTATACCTTTTCTTTCAACATCTTCCCAGGACAGCTTCCTTTCTAAAACAACGTTGGTTAAAATAACCACCTTACCAAGAGCATCCAACCCTTCAACATCTCCAGTTGGATCTGCTTCGGCATATCCTAGTTCTTGAGCTTTCTTTAATGCATCATCATAAGGCATGCCCTCTTCCATTCGAGTCAAAATATAGTTGGTGGTACCATTCAATATACCCTTAAAACCGCTTATCTTGTTTCCAGCCAAGGTATGCTTGACAAGGTTCAACACAGGCGTACCAGATAACACAACACCCTCAAATCCATAGTAGACATTATTGGATTTTGCCTTTTCTAAAAGATCAACGGCCTGCTTTACCACTGGGCCTTTGTTGGTTGATACCACATTTTTTCCTGCATCAAGCGCAGTTTTGATATGCGTAAGAGCAGGTTCTCCTGTTTTAACATCGGTAAATGTGACCTCGATAATTGTATCTGCATTGGTCTCTTTAATTGTAGTAAGGGCGTCCATACCTTTGACACCTGATGGATATTCATCTAATTTTTTGCCATCTTTTACCATGTCGAGTATCTTTTCCATGTCAAGACCGTTTTCATCATATACTGAACCCTTCATAATGTCAGAAATAGCTACTACAGCGTAATGAAAATCATACTTTTCTGCAAGCATATCCTCTTTTTCCAAAAGTATTTCTGTAAGACCTTGACCTACGACCCCAAAACCAATAAATGCTAATTTATAATTCATATCGATTACCTCCTGTGATGTAATTTTTGCGCAGCAACAAACGTTAAACCTTTTTCAGTCAATGCCTTAGCCGTATTGTTTATAGTCTCGTGTTTATCTAAGTAGTTCTGAGTAAGAGCCGGCATGAGTCCTTTTTCATTTATTTCCGCCTTGGGTAAGAAATACTCTGCGATATCAGATGGATGTTTTCTTTTCTCCTCTACTGAAATCTCCCCACCTTCATGTTTGGCACTAATGTTTTTCACTTTTGATGCAAGCTCTAAAAGCTCATCTCTTCGATCATAAGGCTGAATTACAATGCTCTTCCATGTCTCAAAGATATGATGTTCGAATCGAACGAATTCCTCTAGGCCCAATGATTTTCTTATGTCGCTGCTGAGTTCTATTGTAGTATTGTTTACAGAGTTAGAAAAATTAAATCCTATTAGTGAGGTTGAACCATCTTCCCTTGAAAACATTCGTGCAGCCATCAAAGTCCAAAAGACGGCATACGGGTTGTCATTTCCCAGGTATACTGAAATCTTGAATTCTATGTCAATACCCAACTTGTGCAGAAGATAGCCCAAAAATATGGTTCCAGGATTGAGGTTAAGAACTTGGTTCACACCATAGTTTGTGTAGTAATAGAGAAACTCATCTGCCCATTTAATTGGATGATCGTTTGGCTGACCAACCCCTCCAAAGTATCCAGTTATTGTTTCAGGACCGCCCAGATGAATGTTTGATCCATCGGTCCCTTTTGTATCAAGTGTTTCACACCAACTTGCCCCAATGATTTGCATAGCAGCAGTCATTGCCAATAAATCGTTATCCTCTTCTTGCTCCTTCATAGCGCGAACCCGTATGAATCGCCCAGGCATCAGTTCTCTTTTTTTTACTGCCTGACGTGCTTGAGTCATAAAGAATGGAAAATATTGACATGCGCTTATCTCCAAAGTAACTGCAAAATCCTCATTAAATTCCATGTCTTCAACTTTATCGCCCAGAATCTTTTTACGGTATTCATCAACAGTAATGAAAGTGCCTTTGTCTCTTTGCTCTATCAACCATTCCAAATCCTTCACATATGGTGAGTTTTTTTCTCTTAATCTCGCCATTAGATTCTCTACTTTACCAGCCTCTCTAGCCTTCCGGTTTATTTCTTCTGGTCCACCATATTTTTCAACAACAGTTAGAATATCGTTGACTAGTTCGTTTTTTGGATCCATTAAAAAAGCATTTATTTCATCCAATCTTTTACTTTCTATGGTTAGTTTGTCTCGCATGTCATCTAGCATACATTATCTCCCCTTACATAACAAATATTTAAAGTCGCAAAAGGCAAATAAAACAGCGCTATAAGTAATATTTGGTTCTCAAAAAAAACTATTTTTTTCCCATTTTCAGCACTTTCCTCTTCCCAGTCACAAAATTTAATTAAGGGCATTACCTTGCTAAAAGTAGAGGGATTACAATGGTTATTTCACAACTTAGTATAGCACCTGTTGGAGAAGGAGTAAATCTTAGCAAATATGTAAAAAAGGTCATTTATGTTCTTAAAAAGAATAACGTAAAATTTGAAACAAATGCCATGGCAACAGTCATTGAGACAGAAGATCTCAAGACGTTATTTGAAGTAGTTGAAGAGGCGCATAAAGCAGTGATGAACTCTGGTACAAGTAGAGTTATTACGGAGTTAAAAATCGATGATAGACAAGATAAACCTGCAACGATTGGGTCCAAATTAAAATCCATTGAATAGATTTAGTTTTAATCATTCAAAACAGTTATATGCACCATTTTTATTTCCTGTTTCGGGAGTATAAAATTATGACATCAAGACCTTTGATTGAAATATGTCTTCACGGACGGGGCGGGCAAGGATCCGTCACAGCAGCAAATCTTCTGGTTTCGGCAGCATTGAAGGACGGTAACAAAGGCGTCCAAGCCTTTCCGTTTTTCGGAGCAGAACGACGTGGGGCACCGGTAAAGGCATTTGCCAGAATATCAGATGAAGAAATCTATCTCAGAAGCGAGGTTTACTCTCCAGACATAGTCATCATTCTTGACGAAAGCATCATGGGAATAGTTGATACCCTTAAAGGTTTGAAAAAAAACGGACGGATTTTAATCAATACTACTAAAGGTCCTGATGATTTTGATTTCTCTAAGAAATACAACGTAGCTACTGTTGATGCAACAGGCGTGGCAATCAAGTATGATAGTCTTGTCGGTGGAATTCCTGTTGTAAATACGCCTATTCTAGGTGCTGTTCCAAAGATTTTAGATAGAGTAACTCTCAAATCAATACAGGAAACAGTCAAAAACAAATGGAAAGGAGAACTTGCTGATAAAAACGTAAAAGCAACTCAGGATGCATATGACTCAGTGGAGGTGGGCTTTTGAAGAAATATGATGTTGTTACAACAATTTCTTATCCTAAAAAAGGCGCTATGGGGAAAACCGGTAGTTGGAGAGTATTCAAACCAATTCTTGACAAAGAAAAATGTGTGAAATGCCTTCGGTGTTGGATTTATTGTCCCGAAGGTACAATCATTAGAAACAAAGATGACACTGTAGATATTGATTATGAGTACTGTAAGGGCTGCGGCATTTGCGCCAATGTATGCAAGGTAAAAGCCATTACCATGGAAAGGGAGACAAAGGGAAAATGACCGTAATGATTGACACCGGAAATTATATAGCTGCAAAGGCTGCAACAATGGCCCGCCCAGATGTTGTAGCAGCATACCCAATTACCCCCCAGACCACCCTTGTGGAGGGTATTGCTAACTATGTAAAAAGTGGTGAATTTAAAGGCGAATATATATGTGTAGAGAGCGAACATTCTGCAATGAGCGCATGCATCGGAGCTAGTGCCACTGGCGTAAGAACTTTTACGGGTACCTCTTCACATGGCCTATTATTAATGCATGAGATGCTTCATTGGGCCGCACTTGCAAGGCTTCCAATTGTAATGTGTAACATTAACCGGGTTATTGGTCCTGGTTGGAATATTTGGACTGATGAAAATGATTCCATTTCACAGCGGGACACCGGTTGGCTCCAATTTTACTGTAGCAGCAACCAAGAAATTTTTGATACCATTATTCAATCTTTTAAGCTAGCAGAAAATGGAAAGGTATCGCTACCTGTAATGATTAGCTATAATGCATTTATTTTGTCACATACATCTATGCCTGTTGATATACCAGAGCAAAAAGAAATCGACGATTTCTTGCCAAAGTATAAGCCAAAGTGGAAACTAGATGTTAAAAACCCTATAACGTTTGGAAACATCATCCTTCCAGCCGAGTATGAAAAAATCAGAAAAGACATGCAGAGCTCTCAAGAGAATGCAAAAAAGCTGATTCCAGAAATTGCAAAAGAATGGAAAAAGAAATTTGGTAGATATCATGGAGATTTAATCGAGAAATATAACT